>DATDQC010000214.1:0-5772 GCA_035292455.1 Thermoplasmatota archaeon | reverse complement strand
TGGGCGGCGCCGATCCCACACAGGTCTCCGTCAGGGCGCACGATCGCGGCCGCGGGCAACTCGGCACCATGGGCGCGGGCAATCATTTCGTCGAGCTGCAGGTCGTGGATGAGATCCTCGATCCCGATGTTGCTCAATCGTTAGGTCTGGTGGTGGGCGGGCTCACGGTGCTGATCCACACCGGCTCGCGCGGGCTGGGGCACCAGGTCTGCGAGGACCACGTCAAGAACCTGCAGCCCGCCGCGGCGCGGGCCGGCATCGCCCTCCCTGACCGCCAGCTCGCCTGCGCGCCTCTGGGGACGCCGGAGGCCGACGCCTACCTCGCAGCCATGGCGGCCGCCGCCAACTTCGCCTTCGTCAACCGCAGCGTCATCGCCACCCACGTGCGCCGCTCGCTCGGGGCCCTCTTCGAGATGGACACGGAGGCGGTTAGGGTGGTCTACGACGTCTGCCACAACATCGCCAAGTTCGAGGAGCACCGCATCCCCGTCGGCCCCGACGCTGGAAAGCGCAAGCGCCTCTGTGTCCACCGCAAGGGGGCAACACGCGCCTTCGCCGCCGGCCACCCCGGCGTGCCGGCAGGCTACTCCCGGGTCGGCCAGCCGGTCATCGTCCCCGGCGACATGGGGCGCATGAGCTTCCTCCTCGCCGCCAGCCCGGGCGCCCTCGAGACCACCTTCGGTTCGTCGTGCCACGGAGCAGGCAGGCGCCTCAGCCGGAGTGCTGCCAAGCGCACCTGGGACGGCCCGGCCCTCATCGAGCAACTGGGACGACAGGGCATCGTCGTCCGCGCCGCCACCCCCGACGTCGCCGCCGAGGAGGCCCCCGAGGCCTACAAGGACGTCTCGATGGTCGTCGACTCCGTGGAGCTCGCCGGCCTCGCGCGCAAGGCCGCACGGCTCCGGCCGCTCGGCGTCGTCAAGGGGTAGGGTCATCGCAGGCGTGCGTTGACCCGTCCATCCGCAAGGGCGGCCGCCCCGCTTCCTTCTGTCAAGGCGCCACAAGCGTTATCTGCGGGCCGCGGTCGTCCGAACCTGAGTGCCATGAAGGCCATCCTTGCCCTCGCCGTGTCCGCCCTCGCCGTCCTTGTCGTGGCCCCCGTCGCGGGAGCCCAGGACGCCGGCATCCGCAACCCCGAGGCCTCCACGCCGACCACCCTGTTCTTCCACATCAACGGCTTCCAGGACTTCCCCATCAACACCCAGCAGCCCGACGACAGCTTCGCCGCGTCGGAAAACGTCGGCCTGCAGACCCACAGCCTCTCCTGCATCGGCGACCAGACGGGCCAGTTCGGCATCCTGGAGAGCGAGTGGCACACCTTCTACGGCTACTCGAGCCCCAGCTACGTCGAGTACAACTTCACCGAGGACGGCAAGCCGCGCACCCACCCCGAGCGCGGCCTCTCGTTCGACGCCCTCCTCGACACCGCGAAGCCGTGGACCGTCTGGTGGTACCTCGAGACCGCGCCGGTCCAGAACGACAACGGCAATGTCCCCGCCGACCCCAACACCGTCCCCCTCATCGTCCCGCAGGTGACGCTGCAGGCCACGGTCCGCACCGGGGACGCCATCTCGGTGAACGACGCCGGCTACAACTCGGGCGACTACATCGCCCAGGGGCGCGCCGGCCCCTACGTCCTCACCCCGGCCGGCGACCCGCAGCACCCCGAGATGACCTACCAGAGCATCAACGGGCGCAACGTCTACGGCTTCCCCATCGTGATGGACATCCAGATGGACACCATCCCGAAGGCGACCGGCTACAACGTCCGAATCGACGCCTTCCTGGACAACCCGTACTGCGGCGACCCGGCGACGTCCTACTTCATGCCCAACGTGGTGCGCGTCCACACCAGCCCGGAGGCCCGCCCCCGCATGGAGCTCTCCACCCTCAACCCCATCCGCATCGAGTACCTGCACCCGCAGTTCCTGGCCGACGACATGGTCATCCACACCGCCATGAACTCGCCGTGGGGCAACTACGACGTGGACGAGACCGAGGGCGGCATCGAGCTCACGGTGACCGGCCCCAGCCCGGCGACCAGCCTCAACCGCGCCGCCATCCACCAGCGCACCCACATCCACTACTTCCACCAGGTCGCGGTGGACGTCACCTACGTATGGCCCTACAAGGAGGACCAGGCGCAGAGCGGCCTCTACACCGTTGGCCTCAAGGTGTGGAACGACCAGCGCACGGCGCAGGCGTTCGCCACCGCGCAGTTCGAGATCGGCTCGGGCGCCGTGGTCGGCTGCGGCGGCCTCACCGGCGACAACCTCGACTGCGTGCAGGACGTCCAGCCCGACGGCTCGGGCGACGACCGGGGCAGCCCCGGCGCCGGCCTCCTGGCGGTCCTCGGCGCCCTGGCAGCCGCGGTGGCCGTGCTGCGGCGGCGCGCGTAGGTCCCCGACCCCCCGCCTAAGCCACAGATTACGCAGATTTCACAGATTTTCTTTGCCATCGGAATCTGTGAAATCTGCGTCATCTGCGGCTCCGTGGACGTGGCGGCGTCGTCCCGTCCCCAACAAACCTTAAGGAGAGCCCGGCGTCGTCCCCGTCCATGCGCACGGCATTGGTGGCGGCCCTCCTCGCCTTCACCCTTCTCGCGGGCTGCTCGAACGGCGGCGGCAGCGACTCCGAAGTGGACTTCTCGGACCTCGAGCTCGAGGCCACCCCGGACACCGGCATCATCCGCGGCATCGTCTTCGACCCCTCCATCCAGCCCGTCGGCGACGCCACCGTGACGGCGACCGGCCCCGACCAGCAGGCCCACACCGCGACGACCACCGCGACCGGCGCCTTCGGCTTCGACGGCCTCGCCCCCGGCACCTACTTCGTGGGGGCCGCCAAGCCCGGCTACATCTCCGCCGCGCAGAACGTCGAGGTGATGGCCAACGTCGCCGACCCCGACGTGGTGAAGATTCGCCTCGAGGTGGACCCGGCGACCAAGCCCTACATCGACACCCTGCAGTGGGACGGCTTCATCGAGTGCTCGTTCAGCCTGGTCGCCTTCCGTCTGGCCGCCTGCGACGGCGTCGGGAACGACGAGTTCCTGCAGAGCTACGCCTTCGACCAGCCTCCGTCGTGGATCCAGACCGAGATGGTGTGGGACTCGACGCAGAGCGGAGGCGACGAGATGCAGATCTCCGTCACCGACTTCTCGACCGACCTCCAGGTCCGCGTCAACGCCTCCGCCGGACCCTCGCCCGTCTACCTCACGGTGAACGAGACCCAGATCCAGGAGTTCCGCTACGGCGTCAACAACACCTACGTGCTGCGGGTCTTCAACGATGCCGTGGACTCCACCAACATCTGGCCCAACCAGCAGATCCAGGACGCCTACGCCGCGAGCGGGTTCTACGGCATCTACAACGGGACACCGGTGCAGGGCGTCGTGGGCACGGCGGCCGACACCTTGGACATCCCCCTGGGGGTCATCGGGACGGGGGCGCAGGACCCGTTCGCGGAGTGCCTGAAGTATCCTGTGCTGTTCGACGCCTGCTTCGGCCTGGGTGGCGTCGGGGCGACCATCGAGCAGGGCTTCACCGTCTACACCCACGTGTTCTACCACACCCTGCCCAACCCGGGCTGGCGGTTCAGCGCGGACGGGCCTCACCCGCCGCCGGTCTAGACTCTTGAAGGAGACGCCGGCAAACCTTAAGCGGGGACCCCCGGCATCCCCGTCCATGGTGGGGACTCCCCGTCTGCTTGCCCTGGCCGCGCTTCTCGCGGCGACCGCCCTCGCCGGCTGCTCCGGCGGCTCGGGAGGCTCCGAGTCCACGACCGAGGCCAACTTCGAGGACCTCGGCCTGGAAGCGACCGAGACCACCGGAATCATCCGCGGCATCGTGGTCACCCCGGCCATCCAGCCCATCGCGGGCGCCACCGTCACCGTGACGGGCGGCACCACCGTGGTCCCGCCCGCCACCACCGGCGCGGACGGCGCCTTCGGCTTTGATGGCCTCGAGCCGGGGACCTACTTCGTCGAGGCCGTGAAGGTCGGGTTCAACCGCATCCAGCGCGACGTCGAGGTGGTGGCCGGGGTCGCCGAGCCCTCCGCGGTCCGCATCGTCCTGGAGCCCGACGCGAACTACCGACCCTACGTCACCCCCCATGTCTACGAGGGGTTCATCGAGTGCACGTCCAGCATCCTCGTTCTGTGCGGCGCCCCGACCCTCTTGGGAGGGTTCGTGTGCGACGGCACCCAGGGCGCCCCCACCGGGCCGGTGTGCATCGGCAACGTCACCAACGACCGCTACACCCCCACGGTCTACTTCGATCCCAACGCCACCATGATCCAGAGCGAGATGGTCTGGGAGACCAACCAGCCGCTTGGCGAAGAGATGTACTTTGAGATGGAGGCGCTCGACGAGGGCTGCCGGCCGTTCGAGGACCCCCTGGAGTC
Organism: Thermoplasmatota archaeon; assembly: GCA_035292455.1. Lineage (GTDB taxonomy): Archaea > Thermoplasmatota > E2 > JACPAO01 > JAHFTW01 > DATDQC01. The sequence continues at coordinate 1,370 of DATDQC010000214.1, read as the reverse complement.
CCGCGTCATCAACAGCACCCGCGGCCCCTCCCCCATCGTCACCCAGGCGAACGCCACGACCCTGGGGTACTGGGGCGTCGGCGGCGACACCTGCGGCATCTACTACAGCACCTTCTCCGGCTACGTCGGCGGCGGCACCGACCCGCCCGCCCTGCCCGAGCCCGTGGGGGACTTCGGCCCCATCGGCGCGGGCGCCACCGTCGAGCAGGACTTCACCTGGTTCATCCACGAGTTCCACGGCTACCTGCCCCCCGAGGGGTGGCAGTTCAGCATCGACGGCGCCCCGCCTGAGCCTCCGGTCCCGGCGTAACCCTCCACCCCGGGTCGCCGGTTCCGCAAGCGGTCGGAATCTGTGGAATCTCGAAATCTGTGGCTACGTGCGTGCCGGAGTCTCAGCCGAACGTCCCCAGGCTCGCCTGGCCGCCCCTGCGCATCGCCTCGACCTGGGGGAGGAGCGACTCCAAGTCGAGCTCCCTCCACTCCAGGGCGTGGTCCGCGAGAAGCTTCCGCGCCTTGGGGGCGACCTTGGGGGCCACCAGGAGCCCCCGGGCCGCGGGGTTGGTCTTCCTGAGGTCCTCGACGTAGCGCCACAACTGCTGGGCGTCCCCCACCCCCGCCGTCGCGCGCTTCACCTCGACCACGAGGCGGCGCCCCTTGGCGTCGTCGCCGTCGAGGTCCCAGGTTCCGTGCGTGGCGTCGCGCTCGCGGCGGCGGGGGCGGAAGCCCGGCTCGACGAGGTCGGGCCGTTCGAACAGGAGGGCCTGCAGGTCGTCCTCCGAGCCGAGGAGGGCGAGGTCGGCGCCGTCGCGGAGCGGGACCGCGGCGAGGAGGCGGACGGCATGGAAGGCGATGCGCACCAGCTCCTCGGGCTTGGCGCGGTACGCGGTGAGGACGACGCGCCCCTCCTCCATGGCTGCCTGGAACGTCGCCCCCGGCGGCTGCCAGTTCACCGGCTTGGCCTTGGCGGCGCTGTGGATGAGGAGCGTCCCGTCGGGCTTGACGAGGACGAGGCGCTCGCCGCGGCTCAGGTGGCTGCGGGCGCGGCCCTTGTACTCGACCTGGCACTCCCCCACGACCTCGATGAGCCTGCCGCGCCCTTCGTGGAGCGCCTTGAGCTCGCCCTGCAGGAAGGCAAGGGCGGCGGCCGGCTCAGGGTCGCGGACAACCTGCACAACGGCCTCACTTGAGGGCGGCCTGGATCTCCTTGCGCATCTCCTCGTCGTTGATGCCGCCCTCGCTCTCGCGCTCCTCCTCGATCTCGCCAAGGAGGTTAGCGAGCTGGGCACGGTACTCGGGGTCGGACCGGACCTCGTCGGCGAGCTTGGTGGGCAGCAGGTGGGCGAAGATGTCCTTGAACGGCAGGCGGGGGT
>DATDQC010000213.1:0-2568 GCA_035292455.1 Thermoplasmatota archaeon | reverse complement strand
AGGCGTGCGGGAGGCGGCATGAGCTACGACGTCGAGGCGGTCCGGCGCGACTTCCCCGTCCTGGCGCGGCGCGTCCACGGCAAGCCGCTGGTCTACCTGGACAACGCGGCCACGACCCAGAAGCCGCAGTCCGTGATCGAGCGGACCGCCCTGTACTACCGGGAGGAGAACGCCAACGTCCACCGCGCCGTGCACGAACTCTCCGAGAAGGCCACCCTCGCTTACGAGGCGGCCCGCGCCCGCATCGCCCGTTTCGTCGGCGCCCGCCGGCCGGAGGAGGTCGTCTGGACGCGGGGCACGACGGAGGCCATCAACCTCGTCGCGCGCACGCATGTCCGGTCGCGGCTCCGCAAGGGCGACGAGATCCTCGTGACGGGCATGGAGCACCACAGCAACATCGTCCCCTGGCAGATCCTGTGCGGGGAGGTCGGCGCGCACCTGCGCCACACGCGGGTGACCGACGAGGGCGAGGTCGACCTGGGGGAGTTCGAGCGCCTGCTGGGGCCGCGCACGCGCTTCGTGGGCCTCTCGCACGTCTCCAACGCGTTGGGGACCATCAACCCGGTGGCGGAGATGACGAGGCTCGCCCACGACCACGGTGCCACCGTGCTGGTCGACGGCGCTCAAGCGATGCCCCACATGGCGGTGGATGTCCAGGCCATCGGATGCGACTTCTACGCCGCCTCCGGCCACAAGATGTACGGCCCCACGGGCATCGGTTTCCTCTGGGCCCGCCACGAGCTGCTCGAGGCCATGCCGCCTTGGCAGGGCGGGGGCGACATGATCCGCAGCGTCAGCTTCGAGCAGGGCACCACCTACAACGATCCGCCCATGAAGTTCGAGGCGGGCACGCCCAACATCGCCGGGGTCGTCGGGTTCGCCACCGCCGTGGATTACCTCGCGAAGCAAGGGCTTGAAAGCGTGGCCTCCCACGAGGCCGGGCTGCTTCGCCGCGCGACCGAGGCGCTGGCCGGCATCGAGGGCGTGCGCATCATCGGGACTGCACGCCACAAGGCGGCCGTCGTCTCCTTCCACGTCGAGGGCGTGCACCCGCATGACATCGGGAGCCTGCTGGACCGCGACGGCATCGCCGTGCGCACAGGCCACCACTGCGCCCAGCCGGTGATGGACCGCTTCGGCGTCCCGGCCACGACGCGGGCGAGTTTCGGTCTCTACAACACGACGGCGGAGTGCGACGCGCTGGGCGAATCGCTGGGAAGGGTCGTGAGGATGTTCCAATGACACAGATTTCACGGATTTCACCGATTGCACAGATTGCCCATTTGGCCGGGATTCGGCCGAGGTCCAGATGATGGACGAGGCGATGCGCGAACTGTACCAGGAGGTCATCCTGGGCCACAACAAGTCGCCGCGCAACAAGAGGGCCATCGCCGACGCCCACCGCAGCCTGGAGGGGTACAATCCCCTGTGCGGCGACAGGGTCACGGTCTACGTCCGCCTCGATGGGGACCGGATCGCGGACGTCTCCTTCACGGGGAGCGGATGCGCCATCGACACCGCGGCGGCGAGCCTCATGACGGAGGCGGTCAAGGGGAAGACGACGGCGGAGGTGGAGGCGCTGTACGCGGATTTCCACCGCCTCGTGCTGCGCGAAGGCGACGTCGACCTCGGCCGCATCGGCAAGCTGGCGGCCTTCGCCGGCGTCGGGGAGTTCGCGAGCCGCGTCAAGTGCGCGACGCTGCCCTGGCACACCCTGCGCGGGGCCATCAAGGGGGACGGCAAGGTGGCGAGCACGGAATGAGGCCCCTGCCCGAGGAACGGCACGCGCCTGTCACGCTGGGGCGCGGCTTGGCCGTCGTCACCATTCCGGACGGCAAGGAGGGCCACCTCGACGCCGGCACCGTGGTCACCGTCTCCCAGACGCTCGGGACGAGCTACACGGTCAAGACGGAGCGCGGCGCGAAGTACCGCATCCGCGGCGAGGACGGCGACGCGATCGGGCAGCCCCGCCTGGGCTCGTCGGGGCCGGTCAAGCCCCGCGACGGCACGGCGGCGGCCGTGGAGGAGATGGCGCGGCGCCTTCTCGGGAAGGTCTTCGACCCTGAGATACCCGTAGACGTTGTCAATCTAGGGCTTGTCCACGAGGTCAAGGCCGAACCCGTGGGCGGCGGGTGGCGCGTCAAGGTCCGAATGGGCCTCACGAGCCCCGGCTGCGGCATGGGGGACGTCCTGGTGCGCGACGTCAAGGACCAGCTGTCGCGCATCGAGGGCGTGGCCGAGGTGGACGCCCAGGTCGTGCTGTTCCCCGTGTGGAACCCCAACACGATGATGTCCGACGCGGCGAAGCTGAAGCTCGGCATGCTGTGAGGCGCCGCTCGGCCGAAGGCTCAAGAACCGCGCCCGGGATGCCCCTGCATGCTACGGAGCCTTGCCTGCGTGGTTCCGCTGGCGCTTGCCATCCTGGCCGGCTGCTCCGGTTCGGACGACCGGGACGCGGCCACGCCCCCGGCGCCGGGACCCAGTCCCAACCAACCCCCCGCTGGCCCCCCTTCCAACGGCACCCCTCCACCCCCTCCGGGACCGGGACCGACCCCACCGCCGGGCCCC
>DATDQC010000212.1:0-7808 GCA_035292455.1 Thermoplasmatota archaeon | reverse complement strand
GGTGCCGATGGAGACGTTGCCGACGGTGACGTTCTGCTCGCTGAGGCCCCAGGCGTGGTACATCGCGGCGACCGCGGGGTCGCTCACCATGGCGCCGTAGGCCAGCAGGTAGCCCTGGACGCTGTCGTCCAGGAAGGCCGCGGGCGGCACGACGGGGAGGAAGCCCCACATCTCGCCCGGCGACGCGACGTCCTCCCCGGCGAGCTCGCCGGAGAAGCAGCGGTCGGTCCAGATGAGGACCATCGAGGTCTGGCCCTGCTCGTCGAAGGCGACCGGGGCGAAGCCTTCGGGGAGCCCAGCGCTGGCGTCCGCCATCGGGATGGGGAACGAGACGTCCTGTTCGATGCAGGAGGTGTAGGTCACCGCGGAGTTCCAAGCGGCGACGTCCTGGAGGTCGGAGCTGTCGGTCGAGGCGTCGTCGCTGCTAGACGAACAACCTGCAAGCAAAGCGGCCACTGCGAGGGCCGCCATCATCATCGTCTTCATTCCTCTCACCTAGACCCGCGAAGGAGGGGGGTTATAAGTCGTTTCGTGGACACGACCAACCCTCGCCCGTCCTCACTTGCGGAGCTTTTTCGCGAGCTCCGAGGCGCAGACGACGACGGGGTCCCAGACCGGGCCGAAGGGGGGAGCGTAGGCGGTCTCCGCCTCGGCGAGCTTCTTGACGGTCATCCCCGCCTGGATGGCGACGGCGCAACTGTTGATCCGGAGCGCCCCCTCGTCGGGCGCGGCGACCTGGGCCCCCATGAGTTTCCCGCTGTCGCGGTCGGCGACCAGCTTGACGGCGAGGTCGGAGGCGCCCGGGAGGTAGCGCGCCTTGTCGGGTGTCTCGACGAGCGCCGCGGCGACGTCGAACCCCTCCGCCTTGGCCGACTCCTCGGTGAGTCCGGTCACCGCCATGCCGATGCCGAAGATGCGGGTGATGGCGGTCCCGAGGACCCCGGCGAAGTAGGCGGAGCCCCCGGCCATGTTGTCGCCGGCCACGCGGCCCATCCGGTTGGCGGGGAGGGCGAGCGGGACGGGCGCCGGGCGGCCAGTGACGATGTGCCGGGCGGCAACACAGTCGCCGGCGGCGTAGACGTCGTGCAGGTTGGTCTTGCAGCGGTCGTCCACGATGAGGAAACCCTCGCGGGTGGACTCCAGGCCCGCCTTGATGCACCACTCGGTGGCGGGGCGCACCCCGACGGCGACGAGGACGGTGTCGGCGGCGACCTTGCGCTTGGCGGTCACGACGCCCCCCACCCGGCCATCCTTTCCGGGCGCCAGCGACTTGACCTGGGCGTCGAGGTGGAGTTCGATGCCCGCCCCGGCGAGAAGGTCGTCGAGCCCGTCGGTCATGTCGGCGTCGAAGTCGGTGAGGAGACGCTTGCCGCGCTGCAGGAGGTGGACCTCGGCGCCGCGCTTCCTGAACGACTCGGCCATCTCGAGGCCGAGCACGCCTCCTCCCACGATGGCGACCCGGGACGACGGGGCCGTCTTGAGGTCGGCCATGAGCCGCACGCCGTCGCCCAGGTGCCGGAGGGTGTGGACCCCTTTGAGTTCGCGGCCGGGGAAGGGGTTGTGCGCCTCGGTGCCGATGGCGATGCAGAGCTTGTCGTACGCCATGTCGTCGCGCCCCTTGGGGCCCTCGACGACCAGTTTCTTGTTGTAGGGGTTGAGGGCGACCGCCTTCGTTCCGGTCTGCACCTTGAGGCCGCGCTCCTTCGCCTTGCCCGGCGTCAGGACCAGGAGGTCGTTCGGGTCGGCCACCGTGCCGTCGAGGTGGTAGCGGATGCCGCACGAGGAGTAGGAGACGTGCTCGCCGGCCTCGAGGACGGTGACGTCGGCCTTGGGGTCGCGCCGCTTCGCCTTGGAGGCCGCGCTCATGCCCGCCCCGTTGCCGCCCACGACCAGGATCTTCGTCATCGTGCGGGGGACGGCGGGGTCGGGCTTTGGCCTTGACGCTACAGTCCGCGTGCCGCCCTCTTGTCGAGCTTGGGCGCTTTGAGAAGCGAATCCAGGCAACTCTGCGGGAACGGCTCGCGGAGGATGAACTGGTCGCGGATCACCGCGAGGCTCCGGCGCTGCCCCGGCCACGGCAGGCGGCGCTCCGCCTCGTCGGGGGTGAGCCAGGCGAACTCGGTGTGCTCTTCCGAAAGCCGCACCTTGGCGTCGGGGGCGGCCTCGGCGCAGAAGACCGGGCTCAGGATGACCTGGTCGGAGGCGGCGAGGTAGAACCGGTTGACGTAGGAGGCCTGGTAGAAATGCAGGGGCGCCAGGCCGGTCTCCTCACGGAGTTCGCGCGCCGCGGCCTGGTAGGCGGTCTCCCCCGACTCGATGTGGCCGGAGACCATCTGCCAGGTGCCCCCGAGGAGGATGTGGGGCGCCCGCTTCATGAGGAGCCACTCGTCGCGTGTCCCGCCCCCCTCCACGCCGACGCGGCGGAAGACGTGGCAGTCCACGAAGCGGGCGGTGACCTCGGGCAACGGGGGTGGGACGCCGCGGGTGGCTCTTGAGGCTACGCCCTGAGGGCCTTGGCCACGCGCCCCGCCGCCTCCTTCACGTCGGCGGCGCTGATGTGGCGGTGGGTCACGAAGCGGACGTGGTTCCCCGAATCCCGGGGCAGGCAGAGCACCCCCGCTTTCTTCATGGCGGCGCAGAAGCGCTCGGCGTCCATGCCGGTCTTGGTGACGTCGGCGAGGACCATGTTGGTCTTGACGCGCGACGCGTCGACCGCAAGGCGCGGGATGCCCGCCAGCCCCTTGGCGAGCGCCTTGGCGTTGGCGTGGTCGTCGGCGAGGCGCTCCACCATGGTCTTGAGGGCGACGAGGCCGGCAGCGGCGAGGATTCCGGCCTGCCGCATCCCGCCCCCGAGGACCTTGCGCGCGGCGTGGGCGTCGCGGATGAACGCCTCGCTTCCGCAAAGGATGGAGCCGACGGGGGCGCTGAGGCCCTTGGAGACGCAGAACATCACCGAGTCGGCGCCCTCGACGAGCCGGGCCGCCGTCGTCCTCTCGGCGATGGCGGCGTTGAAGATGCGCGCCCCGTCAATGTGGACCGGGACGTTGCGGGCGTGGGCGGCCTCGATGACGGCGCGGGTCTTGGCGCGGCTCCAGCACAGCCCCCCCGACCAGTTGTGCGTGTTCTCGATGGACACGAGCCGCGTGGGGGCAAAGTGGGGGTCCTCGGGGGTGAAGTGCCGGAGCATCTCGTCGGGGCCGAACGTGCCGTCCGCGGTGGCGAGGGTCCGGAGCATCACGTTGGAGAGCAGCGCCGAGGCGCCCCCCTCGTAGAGCGCCAGGTGGCAGTTCTCGTCGCAGACGACCTGGCCGCGCCGGCCGCTGTGGACCCACACCGCGGCCTGGTTGCCCATCGTCCCGGTCGGGACGAAGAGGGCGGCCTCCATCCCCATCCGGCGCGCCGCCTCGTCTTGGAGGCGGTTCACCGTCGGGTCCTCGCCGAAGACGTCGTCGCCGACCTCCGCGTCCGCCATCGCCTTGCGCATCGCGGGCGTCGGCTGGGTGACGGTGTCGCTGCGGAGGTCGATGGCCTTCACGGCGCCGCACCCTCGGAGGAGGGGATGAAGGCTGCGCCGTCCCGCGGCTTGATGAACGGAAGGGGCGTCCCCGCCCTCCAGCATGACGGGACGCGGACCGGGGCCCTTGGAGCGCCGCATCGTGGGGGTCATCGTGCGGCGACTCTTCTGGGGCCACCGCCGCGGCGGGCCGTGGGCGGTCCCCCAAGGGCTTGCCCACGAGAGCCTGACCTTGGAGGGCAACTCGGGCGCCCTCCTCTCGGCGCGCTTCTTCCCCCGTCCCGCACCGCGCGGCGTGGTGGTCCTTGCCCACCCCGACCGCCGCTACGGCCAGCACTGGTTCGTCCGCGAGGGGTGGATCCCCTGGCTCCTCGACGCGGGCTTCGCCTGCCTCACCTTCGACTTCGCCCCCTTCGGCCAGAGCAAGGGGGGCTCCACCTACCTCCTCGAGGACGTGGCCGCCGCCTGCCGCGAGGCGCGCCGCCGGGCCCCCGGAGCGCCTCTCCACATCGTGGGTCTCAGCGTCGGGGCCTTCGCCGCCTGCAACGCCCAGCGCCTGGTGGACGACGCCGAGAGCCTGGTGCTGGAGTCGCCCTACCCCAGTTTCAACACCTGGTACAAACGCGGCCCCGGTGCCTGGGGGATGGCCCTCTTCGACCGCGTCTTCCCGCGCACCAAGCCGCTCATCCGGGCCGACGCCAACATCGCCCTGACCCGGGCCCGCCGCATCCTGGTCGCCGCAACAAGGGATGACGAAGTGACGCGGGTGGCCCTGAGCCGCGCGGTGGCCGACGCGGCGCCGCGGGAGCGGACCCGCTATCTTGAGGTCGCAAAGCTGCGGCACCTCGAACTTTTCCAAGGAAGCCGGGAGTACCGCCAGGCCATCCTGGAAACCCTCGGGCTTGCCCCGCCGGAGGCGGACCGGCGCGCGGCGGAACCCCCGCCGCGGACGTCGTGATCCTTGATTCTCAAATGGGAAGGAGGGGCGGCTCGTCCCAGGTTTCATCGAAGGGCTCGCCGCCTTCGTCGGCCGCTCCGAGTCCCTGGTCCTTGTGGAGGCGGCCCCAGGCCGCCTTGCTTCCGCTGTGGTGGTTTTGGATGGTCATGGTTCCCTCCGCGCCTTGCAGGCGTTCCTAGAGGTCGCTCACCGAGGATTCGACCTCGGCGTCAGGGAGAAGGACGTCAACCCCTTCCGTGGGGCTGCCGTGGTGGCTCCAAGGGAGATGCCAGCGATGCAGGTCCATGCCCCCATGTTTGGCATCCGTACGTCAAGTCCCTTGCGGTCAGCGTTGATATAGCGCCCCGTCCGCCCATGGCTCCCCTCCAGGGTTTCCGGGCGACGGGGGACCGTTGGGCCTCCCCCACCCTCTCCTCCCTCATCGGCCGAAGATCTCCTTCTCCGCCTCGTCAATCTCAGGGTCGGGGTCCCAGGGGTCCCCCTTGAGCTTGCGGTAGCGCCCACCCCAGTAGAGCGTTGCCCCTCCCCCGTAGAGGACCATGAGCGCCCCGCCCACGGCGAAGCCGACGTTGAACGAGCCGAGGAACATCAGCCCGGCCCCCACGACGATGTTCCAGCGGGCGTTGTCCCGCTTCGACCGCAGCCGGTCGAGTTCCGCGGCGTCGGGCTCGGGGCGTGCGGCGTAGGGGGTGGATTCGTGGACGACACCGGAGGCGATCTTCTCGGTCATGGGACACCTACGGGGGGAGCGGCTTCGAGGGGTCGAGCCCCTCCACGATGGCGAGGCGGCTGCGGGCCGACCTTGAGGCGGATGGGGAGCGCCTTGCGGTACTCGGGGGAGGCGTACCACCGCTTCGCGGCCTCCACGGAGGGGAACTCCAGGATGACGGTGCGGTGGAGGTCCCAGCCGGGCTCCAGGTGGTGGACCGCCCCGCCGCGGGCGACGTAGCGGCCGCCGTGGGCCATCACGGTGGGCGCCGCCTTGGCACGGTACGCCTTGTAGGCCTCGGGGTCGGTGACCTCGACGCCAACGAGGACGAAGGCGGGCACGACCGGTGGAGTGCGGCTCCGTGTTTGAGGTTCACCCTGGCGGCTTTGTCCCCCCACAAGGTCATGGGGGGGTAGACAGAAAGGGGGCGACTACGGTCGCGTAAGCGGTGACGTTGTCGCCGTGGCCGCCGAGAGAAAAGGAGGGCACCCGCTCCGCCGGGTCAAAGTAGTACACATGGGGCCCATCAGAGGAGCCCCACCAGTTCAGGGTGGCGTCTGTTGGCTCAAGCGACACCATCCCGTAGGGTAGGTTACCCTCGAAGGAGCAGCCGTGCACCTGGTCTACGGCTAGTTGGAAGTTGTCGGCCAGAAACTCATGCCGCATCACGAGCCCACCATATTTGGTCGGATCGTCCGGGGCGTCCTCGAACTTCCAAGCGTTCGGGTCGGGCCAGCCGCGGCCGTTGTTGCGGAACGTGACGTTCTCGACGACGACCTGCCTGTGGTGGGCTGCAATCCCGGCGTAGGTCGCGTTCGAAACGATTCCGTTGAGGTAGGATGCGCTGGACCCTCCAAAGCCGAGGTCGTCGGTCAGGATGCCGTAGCCTGCATCCTCGATCTTGAAACCCTCGATGAGAAGGTCCTCTGCCCTCTCGTACACGCCATAGGTGCCTCCCCGGACATGAAGCCCGCGAAGGTGGACGCTCTTGAAAGACGCAAGCCCAAGGTTGGGTCCCGTGCAACCTATGATCTGGATGTCTTCGCCGCGGAACGCGGCCATGTTGGGGAAGGCGGTACCCAAGACCGCTCCCTCGTCGATGCACCCGATGGTAAGGCGACGGAAGTCAGCCGAGGCGGGGTGGAGCTCGATTCCGATGCGGTATCCGGAGATTTCCAGGCCATGGATGTCCAACCTGGCCAAGGGCACCTCGCCTTCCATGGCAACGCCGAGCCCGGGGATATGGGTGAAGATGCGCGAATCCTTGACCGTCAACGCCAGCCCTGGACTGTCGTCCAGGATGGAGAGGCCGTAGCTCTCGTTCAAGTACAGGGGAACCTCTTGCGTAAGATTGCCCTCGGCATCGGGCATCGTGAGGCGGCGCACCTCCCCTCCACCCAAGGTGATGATGGACACATCTTCGAGGACAATGTCGCCTTCTCCGCCGGCAATCGCGATTCCCACCCTTGCGTTGTCGATGACCACGTTGCGCATCTCGACCCGGCAAGTGCCGCAGCCTTCCAGCTGCACGAGCACGCCGAGCCCGAACCCCTGGAGGGTCACGTTCTCCAGGACGACGGCTTTCTCCTTGGGCTCCAAGATGAGACCAACATGGCCCTTGCTCCCCCGAAGGAGCAGGTCGCGGACGACGACCTCGCGGTCCGTGGTTTCACAGTGCCCGGCCGTCCGGTCCGGACATGGGTTTCCTTCCGTGGCTCGGAGGGTTCCGTTTCCAGCGCACCCGGACAGCAGCGGCAGAAGCAACGCCAGCCCGATGGCTGCTGCACGGATGGCCGTCCTCCGGAGCCCCGCTCCGCGGGCCTGAACATGGTAGCCCATCTTTCCTCGCTAGGGATAACAGATGTCGTGCACGACCGGCAACGTGGCAAACACGAATAGAGCTGCAAGAGCGCGTGATTCCATGAACTCACCTGGCTCTCAGGATTGAATGGAGAGCAAGGCATGAAGACTTGAGGGGTTCTTTGACCTTCCGCACTCGCAAGCGCGTGTACCAACGTGGTCCTGCCCACAAGCAAGAAGCGTATGACCTGGCGAAGGCATGTGCGTAGCGGTTAGAACACCGCCGGTTCGCGGTACTCGCCGTACGCCGCGACCATCGCCTCGCGGATCTCCCCGAGGGTGCAGTACGCCCGGCTCGCATCGAGGAGGAAGGGCATGAGGTTGGGGCGCGGCTTGGCCTCGCACGCCGTGGAGAGGGCGCGCAGGGCCTTCTCCGCCTTCGCCTTGTCGCGCTTGGCCTTGAGGGCGTGGAGCTCCTTGACCTGCCGGCGCTCCAGCTCGTCATCCACCTTGAGGAGGTCGGTGTAGGGCTCCTCCTCGATGCGGAAGTCGTTGACGCCGACGATGACCTGGTCGCCCGACTCGATGCGGCGCTGGGCCTGGAACGCGGCGTCGGCGATCTCGCGCTGGAAGAAACCGCTCTCGATGCCGCGCACCACGCCGCCCATGCGGTCGATGCGGCGGAAGTAGTCGTTGGCCTTGTCCTCCAGCTCCGCCGTCAGCGTCTCCAAGTAGTAGCTGCCGCCGAGGGGGTCGATGGTGTTGGCGACGCCGGATTCGTGGGCGATGATCTGCTGCGTGCGCAGCGCGATGCGCACGGCTTTCTC
>DATDQC010000211.1:0-3733 GCA_035292455.1 Thermoplasmatota archaeon | reverse complement strand
CCGCCGTGGCGCTGCTGTACCTGGCGGTCGGGGGCCTCAAGACCGAAGCGGGCAGCGCGGTCTTCTGGGCGAGCCTCTTCTCGATCTGGGCCCTGCACACGGGTGCCCTCGCGCTCCTGCACATACGCGGACGCGAGATGGGACCGGACTGCCCGTTCGTTTAACATGCGTTCCCCGGGTTGCGGTTCCCCCAAAGGCCAGCCGGCGGCTCCTCACGAGCATGCATGGTGCCGAAGGGTAGCACGCGGCGGCTCGGCCCCTCCCTTGCCGCCCGACGTTTTCTCGCTGGCCATCCGTCGGTAGTTTAGGCGTGCCGCACGACACCCACTAGTTCTCCGAGGCGCGCACGGCGACATGCACCAGTTGGTTCCGCGCGACAAGGTCCATGGGGCCGGAATGGCGGCATTCGAGATCGAAGTTCGTGACGATGGCCACCTGGCGGAGAGCCTGCAATTGCGTCATTTCCTCCGGGTCCAAGATCCACTGCATTCCGGGCGGCCCTTCGTGGTGAGGGAATCCATCGACCAGCCCGGGGCGTCCATCTCCACGTGGACGAAGCTGGAAGGAGAGCGAATCGAGGCCTGGATTTTCCGGAACCCAGTCGAAAACCAGACTGATGGGCTTTGCGTCTTGCGGCTCGAACACTGGAATCTCCACGCTCCCGCCTTGGGTTCCCTTCGCCGGATGTTCCGGGCCTTCGCAAGTCCCATGAAACGCAGCGGAAACGGAGGACCGCAGGTTGCCGTCCAATTCCTTCGGCTCGGTCCCGCCCGCCAGCTCGGCCCCGTCTACAAGTTGCCGGTCGGGCCTGCCGACGGGACCGGCAATCAGCCCAAGGACAACGGCTAGAAGGATCACGCGCAAGGGCGATTGGCCTCAGATGGGGAAAGGAAAAAAAATGGAAAAGGACCCGGCCACCGCTTATGGGACACAGGAGATATACGCGGTTACGTCACGACCCCCGCCGTTCGGGTCGTGCCCGTAGTGGTACTCGTAGCCGATGCACACCTGGCAGGGAACGCCGCCGCAGGTGTTGTAGCCGATTCCGCACGAGTAGTCGGGCGGGTTGTCGACCTCATTGTAGACGCATTCGTCCAGTCCGGGGTCATACCCGTGGGTGCTGGACGCGACGGGAGAGAACAAGAGGACAAGGGCGCCCGCGCACAGGAACCCTGCTAGTCTCCGGATGTAGGTCTTCATTTTCGCATCACCTGAGGCACAGCCGAAGCTGCGCCCCATCGGGGAAGACGCCGAAATGTGCATGAAACCGCATCATGATGTATGGAAAAGCGGCAGGGCGAGTCTGCCGCCAGTGTCTTCGCCTTTCGCCCACGAATGCTATCGTGGTTGCGGGGTCCAGGGGCCATCAGGCCCCTGGTGGACGAGCGCTTGGAGCGCAGCAGCGCTCCAAGCGAGCGAGGCACGCGCGAAGCGCGACGCCGATGCGGATCGTCCACTTTTCGCACGGCGCCTCGGGCGCCGCGAAAAGTGGACGAGGAGGGATTTGAACCCCCGGCCTCTGCCTTGCGAAGGCAGCGATCTACCAGCTGATCTACTCGCCCAGGTGGTAGGCGGCGCGACCCGACCCTCCATGAAAAGACTTCTGGAGGATAGGGAGTAGAACGAGGGGGGGAAGGGAAAAAGAGGCAGCCGCGACCTAGAAGCTCGGTGAGGCGCGGCCGGTGCGCGACGCGGTCGAGGTCCCTGCCTCGTTGCGCTCGCGCACGGCGTCGGCCCACAGGAAAGCGGGGAACCCGACGGCGCCCACGATGCCGAGGAAGAACCCGACGTTGGCGTAGCGGGTGGATTCGACGAAGGCAAAGTCCTCTTCGCCGAAGTCCTGCACGGTCTGGTCGGACTCGCCGCCGTAGAGCATGCCCGGGTTGGGCCCCAGGAGCGGCAGGAAGAAGGCCCCCCAGAGCACGGCGAACAGGCCGACGACGAAGGCTCCGATGGCGAACCGGACGGGGGTGTCGTGGTTGGTCTCGACCCAGCCCATCCGCATGGCGACCCGGAGGACGCTCGCCGCGACGACGAAGAGAGCACACAGCGTCAGCGAGATGCCCAGGATGGCGGTGGCCGTCTCGCGGCCGGCGTCGGTGGAGAAGCCGCCAGCGCTTCCCGGCGTGGCGTAGGGACGGTAGTTCACGTACAGCCCTTCAACGGGTGCCTCGGCGGGGCGGGGGTTCTGGTCCTCGTCCCAGTTGATGTTGAATCCGCGCGTCCACCACGGGGTGATGAGCGACGCTCCAAGGATAACGCCACAGGCGAGGACGATGAAGAGCCTCGTGACCCCGCGGGAATCCAGGTGGAACCGGGCCTCGTTGGCGTTGGCTTTGCTGGCCATCGGACCGGGAGCACCCTTCGCCCCCCATAAGCCTGATGGCCGGCCTCTCATGAGGCTCCGGAGACCCGGCGGACAAAGGTGCCGGCGACCGCGCGGCGGTGGTCGAACCGCTTATGTAGCATCCCCCTCTCGACCGGCCTGCTCCCCTCCTGTTGGGCCCGTAGCTTAGACCGGTAGAGCACCCGGCTGATAACCGGGAGGTCCTCGGTTCGAATCCGAGCGGGCCCACCTCCGTGAGCACCACTTCGATGCCCAGAAGAGCCTGAGGCCGTTCGGCCTTCCCCAAGGGCACGTAGCCTAGCCCGGACAAGGCACCGGACTTCTAAGCCGACTGTCGTGGGTTCGAATCCCACCGTGCCCATCGGACAAACGGGATTCCTCGCTCGCTTCGCTCGGAACCCGTTTGTCCGGCGGTCGAGGGTCTCGCAGGGGGCTCCGCCCCCTGCACCCCCACCGCCCCCTGACAGGCGGGACCCGTTTCGCCGAAGGTCGAAACGGTCAGTACGTGATGCGCATGATGATGACGTTGCGCTTGGTCTTGGCGGAGACCTCGCCGATGAGCCGCTTGATGACGTCGGGGTCGCGGCACACGGGGCAGATGGGCTCCATGTGGTGTGGGCCGGGCTTGAGGGCGACGGCGTACTGGACGGTCATCCCCTCGTTGCAGTTGGTGCACCTGGTGCTCGCGTTGAGGGCCATGTCCGTTCCTGAAGCGGTCGAGTCCACCCTTCTATGTAAAGGGGTGCGTGAGGGCCACCACCTTCCATTCGGTTCTTGACGTCGGCCGCCCTCGTCGCCCCGATGCGGGAGTCGCGGTTCATCACAGGGCCCGCGGGTCGGCTCGACGCCCGCTTCCACGGCCCGCCCGGAGGTCCTTCCGCACTGGTGCTGGCCCCCCACCCGCTGCTTGGTGGAAGCATGGCGACCGCCCTCGTCCACGACCTTGCCGAAGCGCTCGCCGACGCGGGCTGGCGCGCCGCCCGCTTTGACTACCGCGGCGTCGGGCGGAGCGCCGGCGAGTACGGCCAGGGTGAAGGGGAGGCGGCGGATGCCGCCGCCGTGGCCGACGCCCTCGCCGAGGAGAGCGGGCGCCCGCCCACGCTGGTGGGCTACTCCTTCGGCGGCGCGGTGGCGTGCCGCCTCGCGGCGACGCACGCCGTCTCCCGCCTCGTCCTGGTGGCCACACCGCTCCTCCTTCCCAAGGCACGGCTTCGGCCGGCCGAGGACGCCCGTCGCGTGAGCGCCCCCGCCCACCTCGTCATCGGCGACCGCGACCCCTTCGTCCCGCCAGGCGAGGCACGCCGCCTCGCCGCCGCCTTCCGCCCCCCCGCAGGGCTCGACGTGGTGCCCGGCGCAGGCCATTTCCTCGACCGCGACCACCACGCC
>DATDQC010000210.1:0-2192 GCA_035292455.1 Thermoplasmatota archaeon | reverse complement strand
CGGGAGCCGGCGTCGTCCACAGCGAGATGCCCTCCGCCCGCCTGCGGAATGAGGGCGGGCGGCTGCACGGCTTCCAGCTGTGGGTCAACCTGCCGGCGCGCGACAAGATGATGGCGCCGCGCTACCAGGAGATCCCCGCCGCCAGGATTCCCGAAGCCAAGCTCCCCGGCGGCTCGGTGAAGGTCGTGGCGGGCTCGTTTGGCGGCGTCTCGGCGGTCATCGACACCCGGACCCCCATCCAGTACCTCCATGCCATCCTGCGGCCCGCAGGCAACGTCGAACTTCCGGTCCCCGAAGGCCACCAGGGGTTCGCCTACGCCGTCGAGGGCGAAGGCACGGTCGGCGGCGCGGAAATCCGCGAAGGCCATTTCGGCGTGGTGTCCGGCTCGGGGCCCTTGGCGGTCGAGGCGGGCAAGAAGGGACTCGGGCTCCTCCTCGCGACCGGCGTCCCGCTCGGGGAGCCGGTGTTCCAGTACGGTCCCTTCGTCATGACGACCCGTGAGGAGATCCAGGACGCCATCCGCGACTTCCAGGCGGGGCGGTTCGGGACCATCCCGGCCACCACGGCCTGACGCGGGGAAGGGCGGGGGCGCTCACGCCTTGCGGCCGTTGAGCTTCACGATCCAGCCCCAGTCGTTGGTCTTGGCGGCGTAGTTGATGACCGCGAGCGCGGTGCCCTCGACGTAGGGGGCCATCGAGGCGTCCCCCACGTCGGCGACCCCCCATCCGAACTCCTTGAGGATGCCCGCCGCCTTGGCTTTGGCCTGCGGGTCGTCGCCGCAGATGAGCTGGTCGCCGCCGCCCGGGTGCTTGGGGTCCACCATGGAGTGGCCGGGGGTGCAGTTCCACGCCTTGACGAAGTTCGCCTTGGGCGCCGCGCGCTGGGCGACCTGGAGGCAGGAGTCGGGGATGGACTTCGGCTTGTGCGCCCCGTTCGGTCCGAATTCGAGCGGGTTGGTGGTGTCGAGGACGAGTTTGCCGGCGAGGTTGTCGGGGCCCGCGGCGTTCACGGCTTCCGCGACGTTGGCGCCGTGG
Source organism: Thermoplasmatota archaeon (assembly GCA_035292455.1). GTDB lineage: Archaea > Thermoplasmatota > E2 > JACPAO01 > JAHFTW01 > DATDQC01. The sequence goes on along the minus strand of DATDQC010000210.1, from coordinate 1,157 downwards.
ACGCAGAACACGACGACCTCGCCGTGCCTGGCGGCTTCTGCAAAGGTGCCGACCCTTGCCTTCGGGTTCGCCTTGGCCCACGCCGAGAGTGGTGGAGTTCCCATGGCGTCCGGCTTCGATTTCGCGAGCGTCGCCTTGGGGTCACGCGTCCCCACCACGACGTCGTGCCCCTTGGCGAGGAAACCGCTTCCGAGGTTCTGCGCCACGCCGCCGCTGCCCAAGATGCCGATGCGCATGCGGCGGGGAAATCGAACCTTGGGGGTATAGCTGCCGGAGCTGGCAGTCCGCCGGCCACCTCGCAGAGGGCGGCGGGGCAAACGCTTTGAAGTGTGCCTGGGGTCGCCGCGGATGGTCAAGCGTCTCGTAGCGGTTCTCTTGTTCACCTTGGCGCTTGCCGGGTGCTCCAGCGACTCCGGCAGCGGCTCCACGGACGAGACGGGGGCGTCGGACGACCCGCAGTCGACCCTGCCCGGCGATTCCCCTGGGGTCGCGGCGCCGGTCCTGGAGACCGTACCGGTTTCCGGGGAGGGCAGCCTCGGCACCTTCGCCACGGCGTGCGAACGTGTGCAGGGCGGCTGCCACGGCTTCACGATCAACGAGCGGACCGCGGACTTCTTCGTGGACCGACCGGGCAGCAACCTCACCAGCCTCGACCTCAACCTGACCTGGACGGCCGCCACACTCGCCACCGAGACGCTGGCGATCGGGGCCATGGTCATGGAGGACTGGGACGGCTGCGAGATCTGCGATCCCACGGTCTTCGACATCCTTGAGGGGACTTCGCCCCTCCACTACCGCATCGAGGGCCTCGCGGTGCCGCTCTCCGACCAGTTCTACGTCCACATCTTCGTCTACGACCCCGACGCCTGGACCGACGCCGCGGTGGCCGGAGTCCTGGTGTACACCGACCAGGCCGTCACGCTGGAAGGGAGCGTCGTCGTCGAGACTCCGGCCGCGTAGGGCTACGTTCCGTCCGTAACTTCCCCGCTGGCCCCCTCGTAGCCCACCTCGACGTCGAGGATGTAGTGGGCGAGCCCCTGGACCGCGGAGAGCTCCACGGTCCAGTTGCCGTCCGCGACGTCGGCGTAGGGGGGCGACGAGAAGTCGAGGGCGGTCTGCTGGAACTGCCCGACCGTGAAGGGGGTGGCGTACTCCCC
>DATDQC010000209.1:0-5825 GCA_035292455.1 Thermoplasmatota archaeon | reverse complement strand
GAGACCCGCCTCGCCCCCGCCTCCGAGAAGGCGCACCACGACAAGGGGTTCCGCAAGGTCGAGATCCCGCACGCCCCCCCGGCCCCGCCGTCGAGGCAGGCCGCTTTGTCACGCGCCACCTCGCCGCCCGCTCCGGCCGTGCCGCCCACTGCCCCGCTCCGTTCGCCCCCCAAGTCGAGCCGCGTCGCACCTTCAGCCCCCGGTGCGCCGTCGTGGGAGCGCCACGTCCACCGGCGCGACGTCGGCTTTCCGCTCCGGGAGTTCGACCTCGACGCGATGGCCGACGACGAGCTCGTCGCCTGCAGCAAGGCGATGAGCATCGGCCTCAGCCGGGAGGAGATGAAGGACGCCCGCAGCTACTTCCAAAGCAAGCGCCGGCGCCCCACCGACGTCGAGATGGAGGCGCTCGGCCAAGCGTGGTCGGAGCACTGCTGCTACAAATCGAGCAAGCCGGTCCTCAAGCGCAACGTCTACGGTATTGCCGAGGAGCGCATCGTCTGCCGGGAGGACGCCGGCGTGCTGCCCTTCGACGGCGACTGGTACTACGTCCCCAAGATCGAGTCGCACAACCACCCCTCGGCCATCGAGCCCTACGGTGGTGCGGCGACCGGCATCGGCGGCGTCCTGCGGGACGTCCTCTGCATGGGGGCGCAGCCGGTGGCCCTCATCGACCCGCTCTTCTTCGGGCCCCTCGACACCCCGCTCGAGGAGTTGCCGCCGGGAGCAAAGCACCCCCGCTTCCTCCTGTCCGGCGTCATGGCCGGTATTCGCGACTACGGCAACCGCGTCGGCATCCCCACGGTCTCGGGGGGCATCAGCTTCGACAAGGGGTACCTCGGGAACTGCCTGGTGAACGTCGGCTGTGTGGGTGTCATGCACAAGAAGGACCTCACCCACAGCAAGGCGGGAGGCGTCGGGGACCTTTTCGTCTACCTGGGGAACCCCACCGGCCGCGACGGCATCCACGGCGTCGCCTTCGCCTCCGAGGAGCTGTCGGAGGGCTCCGAGGAGGCCTCCCGCAGCGCCGTCCAGGTCGGCGACGCCATCCTCAAGGAGCCCCTCATCCACGCCGTGCTGGAGATCATCGAGGCCAAGCTTGCCACCGGCTGCAAGGACTTCGGCGGCGGCGGCCTCTCCTGCGTCGCCGGGGAGCTCGCCTACGACGCCGGCTACGGCTGCGAGATCCTCCTCGACCAGGTTCCCCTCAAGGCGCCCAACATGGCGCCGTGGGAGATCTGGGTCTCGGAGTCGCAGGAGCGCATGATGGTGACCTGCACCGCGGCGAACGTGGAGCGGGTCCTCCACATTGCCAAGAAGTGGGACGTCCCCGCCGCCGTCGTCGGCGTCGTCATCCCGGAGCAGGTCAACCGCGCCCTCTACCGCGACGTCAAGGTCCTCGAGTTCGACCTCAGGTTCAGCACCGGCGGCCCGGTCTACCAGCGCGCGGTCAAGCCCCGCGAGGTGGACCGCACGAGAGGGCTCGACTTCCAGGCCCCCGGCGACCTCAACGCCGTCCTCCTGTGGATGATGGCGCACCCCAACGTCATGAGCAAGGAGTGGGTCATCCGCCAGTACGACCACGAGGTGCGCGCCAACACCCTCCTCAAGCCGCTCCAGGGGGCGATCGGCCACGAGGGCCCGGGCGACGCCGCGGTCCTCAAGCCGGTCCGGGGGTCGGACAAGGCGCTCGCCATCGCGACCGCCGTGAACCCCGGCTACTGCCGCCTCGACCCCTACTGGGGCGGGGCGAGCGCCATCGACGAGGCGGTCCGCAACCTCGCCGCCGTCGGCGCCAGGCTCGACTCCTTCTGCGACAACCTCAACTTCGGCAACCCCGAGAAGCCGGAGCGGATGTGGGAGCTGCACGAGGCGACGCGCGGCATGGGGGACATGGCGCGCGTCCTCGACCGCCCCTTCGCCTCCGGCAACGTCAGCCTCTACAACGAGGGCCCCACCGGTCCCATCCCCCCGACCCCGACCGTGATGGGCTGCGGCATCGTGAGCCACTTCCGGCACGCCACCACGATGGACCTCAAGGAGGCCGGCAGCCGCCTCTACCTCCTCGGCCACACCTACCGCGACCTCGGGGGCGGCCTCTACCTCGAGCGCCTCGGCCTCGAAGGGGAGCGGGTGCCGCAGACCGACGCCGACATCCTCGAGGTCTCCGCCGAGCTCCTGGTCTCCGCCATCGAGAAGGGCCTGGTGCGGGCGGCCCACGACTGCAGCGAAGGGGGCATCGCGGTCGCCCTCGCCGAGATGTGCTTCGCCGGCAAGCTCGGCGCCCGCGTGGACCTGGGAGCGGTCGGCACCTTCGGCGACGAGACGGGCTACGGCGCGGCGCCGATGCGGAGCGACCACAAGCTCTTCTCCGAGTCCAACACCCGCTGGCTCCTGGAGGTCCCCGCCGCCAAGGTGGCCGACTTCGAGTCGCACTTCGACCGCCCGGTCTCCAGAAAGCTGCTGTACCGCCTCGGCGAGGTCACCCCCGCAGAGCGCCTCGTCGTCCGCGACGCAGGGAAGCCGCTCCTCGACATCGGCACCGAGGAGCTCCGCGAGGCGTGGGCGAGCACCCTGCCGAAACTCATGGGGGTGGAGACGTGAAGCGCCCCGCCATCAAGTGGGCGGTGCTTCGCATCGAGGGCACCAACTCGGAGGAGGAGTCGGCGCAGTGCATGCGCGACGTCGGCGTCCAAGCCGAGATTGTGCACCTCAAGCAGCTCACCGGCGACGACGTCACCAAGGAGGAGCGGCGCAACCTGGCGGACTATGACGGCCTCTGGATCGCCGGGGGCTTCTCCGCGGGGGACTCCATCCGTGCTGGGGCCATCCTCGCCGCCCGCATGAAGTCCAGGCTCCCCAAGGACCTCAAGGAGTTCGTCCGGGCAGGAAAGCCCATGCTCGGGGTCTGCAACGGCTTCCAGATCATGGTCGAGCTCGGGGTCCTCCCCGACCTCGACGCCAAGGCGATGTCCCCCGAGCCGACCGCGGTGCTGCACCTCAACGACTCGGGGCACTACGAGTGCCGGCCGAGCCTGCTGCGGCACGCCAACCGCGGATCCTGCAAGTTCACGACGCGCATCCCGGAGGGCGAGGTGCGCACCGTCATCACCAGCCACGCCGAGGGGAAGTTCCTCCTCGCCGGAAAGCGCGACTACAAGCGGCTCCAAGACCAGGATCAGGTCGTCTTCACCTACACCGACCCCGACGGCCGCGACGAGCCGGACTACCCTTGGCTCCCCAACGGCGCCCCGCACGCCATCGCCGGGGTCTGCAACCGCGAAGGCACGGTGTTCGGGATGATGCCGCACCCGGAGCGGGTCTTCTGGCGCCACACCCACCCGGACTGGACCCGCACCGGCCTCGACGCCGGCCGGGGGTACGACGTGGGCGACGGCCGCGACATCTTCGAGTCCATCGTCGAGTACCAGGTCAAGAAGCTCTAGACCTCTGGCACACGCCTTGGCCTGTTCGTGTTTGGCTGCCTAGGCATGGGCTCCTCTCCCGCTTGGAGCTCCCCGCCTCCATGGCCAAGCGCCGCCCCCCGCCCCCCACGTCGAAGATCGTCCTCCCCGTCCGCCAGGCCGCCTGGCTCTCCGGCGACCTCGGCCGCACCCTGGAGCGCCAGCTCCGCACCGCCCTCGACCCCCTCGACGGCGTGCGGGTGAGCCGGCTTCCCCGCGCCTTCCTCGTCGAGGCCCCCGAAGCCCCCGGACCGCTGCTCGAGGCCGTGGAGCGCGCCGCCCGCGAACTCGAGGCGGCGGCGGAGCGGGCCTACCCGGTCTTCCACCACGAGATAGGACCGCTCTGGACCGGAACCCTGCAGGCCGTCTTCGCCCCTGCGTGAAGGTTCAAAGCAGAAGGGCCACCATGGCCGCCCCGGCAAACAGGATGAGGACGACCCACGCGAGGATGCGGGCGTTTCGAGTCGACTTCTCCACGGCTCCGGCACGGGGTTGGCCTCTTCAAATTTTCATCGCTGCCGCGTGCGCAAGGACAACCCTTGAAATACCGCCCGAGGATGGCCCGGCATGGACATCGACTCCGAGTCCCTGGCCAGGTTCTTCCACGTCCTCTTCGGCATCGTCTGGATCGGCCACCTCTACTTCTTCAACCTCACCAACCTGCCGGCCTTCAAGATGTCCATCAAGGGGAACGACGCCGGCCAAAAAGGCGGCCCGCACCTCATGATGCGCGCCCTCTGGTGGTTCCGCTGGGGCGCCATGGGGACCCTCCTGTTCGGGCTCTGGCTCCTCGACGAGCGCATCAAGACGCTCGGGATGGACTACAGCGGGTTCTTCGAGTTGCCCGAAGGCCAGAACATCGGCATCGGCATGGCGCTCGCCATCGTGATGTGGTTCAACGTCTGGTTCATCATCTGGCCCGCCCAGAAGGTCGTCCTCGGCAACAACATGGCCATCGCCAAGGGGGTCGCCGAGGACGAGAAGAAGCGCCTCGAGGGCCAGAACGCCCCGCTCGCGGCGCGCGCCAAGATGGCGAGCCGCTTCAACTTCTGGGCCAGCATCCCCATGCTGTTCTTCATGGTGTTCGCCAGCCACGTTCCCCTCGAACTCTGGTGACCGGCCCGCATCCGGTCACGGCAGCCGGTCGAGGCGGGGCTCCAGCACCCGCCACCCTCTCCGGAGGGCGAGCCGCCGCAGGCGGCCGCGCGGGTTCACCGCCACCGGGTGGCCCACCGCCTCCAGCATCTCTTTGTCGGAGTAGTGGTCCGAGTAGGCCCAGCAGTCGCCGGGCGAGATCCCGAGCGCCCGGCAGTAGGCGTCGAGGATGTTGGCCTTGTCCACCCCGAAAAGAGGGCCGTGGACCCGCCCGGTGAGCCGCCCGTTGCGCTCGACGAGGCGGCAGCCGATGAGTTCGACGCCGCGCGGGAAGTGCGGCAGGCAGCGCGCCACCAACTCCTCCATCCCGGTCGTGACGACGACGCAGCGCACCCCGGCGTGCTGGTGGCGGCGGAGCTCGGCGACCATGGTGGGGTAGATGCGGTCGGGGATGGTGTGGTCCACGAAGTCGTCGAGGAGGCCCCGGAACTCCCCGACGCGGATCCCCCGCAGCCCCTGGTACGCGGTGCGCACCAGCCCGGAGCGGCGCCGGGCGTGGAGCTTGTAGAGCGCGGCGTTCAGGCCCATCCAGGTGAAGAACGGAAGGTAGCGTCCCCACAGGCGGCACTTGGCCCAGAACCGCGCCGGGCCGTGCGGGCGCGCCTCGATGCGGCTGCGGCGGGCGAGGAAGAGGTGCTTTCCGAAGAGCGGTCCGGCGTCGCCGTGGATGAGGGTGTGGTCGAAGTCGAAGAAGGCGATGCCGGGGGACGCCGCCTCCGCCGGTCTCCGAGCCTCACGCGCCGCCTTGCCCACGCCGACGGGAAAGGACTCCATCTTCATAGGTTCCCGCCACCGGGAACCTTTTCTCTAAAGTCCGGGTCGCCGCACCGTGGACCCCTACGCCGCCTTCCGCCGGGAGGTCGAGGCCCTCCTCGCCAAGGCGGCATCCACCGTGGGGCACACGGAGCCTCTTCCCGCCCTGGAGAGCCCGCCCGACCCCGCGATGGGCGACCTCGGGATGCCCTGCTTCGCCCTCGCCAAGGCGCTCCGCAAGGCGCCGCCCGCCATCGCCGCCGATCTTGCCAACGCGGTCCGACTCCCCGCCGGCTCCTGGGTCGCCGCGGTCGCCGCGGCGGGCCCCTACGTCAACTTCCGCATCGACCGCACCCGCGTCGCCGCGCAGGTCCTCAAGGACCCGGAGGCCGCCATCCGGAGCCCCCGCCGCGGCGTCAAGGTGCTCCTCGAGCACACCAGCGCCAACCCCAACGG
>DATDQC010000208.1:0-27583 GCA_035292455.1 Thermoplasmatota archaeon | reverse complement strand
GCCCGCCACGTCGGCAGCGTGGACGTCTTCCTGGAGGCGATGGAGGGGGCGCCGAAAGGGGGCCTCCTCGTCGTGGACAACGGCGGGCGGCTCGACGAGGCGTGCGTGGGGGACCTCACGGCGTGGGCGGCCCGGGGCTCCGGCCTAGTCGGGATGGCGGTCTGGGGTCTCCACCGCGACACGCTCGACCTGGTCCGCATGGGGTTCCCGGTATGGAGCCTTGGCGCTCTTCCGAGCGGTCCGCAGCGGCTCGACGCGCGGCCAGCCGACGCCCTCGCCACGGCGCGGTTCGGGCCTCACGCCGTGACGACGAGGGACTGGGTCTACGCCGACGACGACGGCCTCCTGTTCGTGGCCGCCGCCGACCGGGAGCGCGTCGAGGCCAAGGCGCGCGAGGTCGCCGCGACGGAGCGCAGGCAGGCGGAGCGGGCGGAGAGGGGGACGCCGCTCTCGAAGCAGCTCGACCTCGCCGGCTATCTTGAGGCGAGGCGGAAGGACCCCAAGCTCACCTTCCGCGAGCACCTCAGGAAGCGCGGCGGCGCCATCGAGGAGTGAAGCGTCAGGGTTTGTCGCTGCGCCGGCTCTGCCAGAGAACGCGGGCCGCTACCGAGTTGTAGGGGGACCAGGCGGCGCGCCGCTCCTCCATCACCTTGGCCGCCCTGGCCTCCGGGACCTTGTAGGCGTTGGCGACGGCGATGCGGAGCCCGAGGTCCTCGGGGCACCAGACGTCGGGGCGGTGGAGGTGGAAGAGGAGGAACATCTTGGAGGTCCACGTCCCGATGCCCTTCACCGCGGTGAGCTCCTCGACGATGGCCTCGTCCGGCATGGCGGGGAAGCGGGCGAACCCGACGTCGCCGCGGAGGGTCTTGTCGGCGAGGTCGAGGACGTAGGCCGACTTGCCGCGCGACAGGCCGGCCGCGCGGAACTCCTCGGGGCTGCGGTTGAGGACGCGGCGCGGCGTCACCTTCCCGCCAAGCAGGCGGACGACGCGGCCGTGGATGGTCTGCCCTGCGGCGAGCGAGACCTGCTGGTGGGTGATGGACTGCACGAGGGCGGCGAATCCGTCGGCTCCCGCGAGGGGGGGTTCGGCGGGGATGGGGTTGGCCCGGCTGAGGCGGTGGAGGACCTTGTCGGACCTGGCCCAGCGGCGTTCGGCGGCGGGCTGGAGGGATTCGAGCGTCATCTTCGCTTCCACGCCTCCCCAGGCCTGAACTGCGTCTCGTAGTACCCCTCGAAGAGAGGCGCGAACTTGAGGCGCTGGTCCTTTCCGGTGGCGGTCTTGGGGATCTGCTCCACGAACTTCACGACCTTGGGGGTCTTCTCCCACGGCACGTTGCGGGCGCGGAACCACTCCTGCACCGTGGCCTCCGAGAGTTCGGCGTCCTTGGTCCCCTTGCGGCGCTCGATGACGGCCCCCACCTCCTGCCCGAGCTTCTGGGACTTGAAGCCGTAGGCGAGGGCGTTCTCGACGCCGGGCACCTGCCGCAGCAGCGTGTCGATCTCGAACGTGGAGTACTTCTCGCCGCCGCGCTCGATGAGCTCCTTGATGCGCCCGGTGATGAAGAAGAAGGGGCGCCCCTTGGCGTCCTTGGCCGAGAAGCCCTGGTCGCCGGTCTGCAGAAAGCCGTACTGGAAGGTCTTGCGGTTCGCCTCCTCGTTGTGGAAGTAGCCCTGCATGACGTTGCGCCCCGACACCACAATCTCGCCCCAGTTCTCCTGCGGCACCGGCTTCGCCATGTCGCCGGGGGCAAGGGGTTTGCCGGTGGCGGAGTCGATGATGCCCATCTGGTTGTGGAGGATGGGGACGCCGATGGAGGGGAAACCATGCGCGGCGATGGCGGTGCGGTACTCCCCGTCGGTGAGGTTCGGTGGGAGGAAGCAGGAGTAGCAAGTGGTCTCCGACATCCCCCAGCCGTGTGCGATGCGGAGCCCGAACTTCCTTGTGAACGCCTCGGCAACGTCCACGTAGAGCTGCCCGGCGCCGCAGATGATGGTCCTGAAGTGTCCCTTGAGGCGGGGGTGGCGCGAGATGTCCTCGCCGACGTCGGTGAGCGCCTTGAGCATCGCCGGGACGACGCTCGTCGCGGTGACCTCCTCGGCGGCGATGCGTTCCCAGAAGAGCTGCGGCTTCCATTTCCGGTTGAGGACGACGCGCGCCCCGCACCATAGCGCCGTGAGGAAGGTGGTGACGATGGCGTTGACGTGGAAGAGCGGCATCGCCGTCATGAAGACGTCCGTCTTGCCGAAGCCGTGGTGCTCCGCGATGCCGTGGGCGTCGTAGAGCATCTCGTGGGTCAGCACCACGCCCTTGGGAGGACCCGTCGTCCCGGAGGTGTAGACGATGAGCGCCTCGGTCCCCAGTCGCTGCGGGGGAAGGTGCTGGCCGTCGTCCGCCCCCGCCATCAGCTCCTCCCACGCGGCCTCCACGTCGTCGTCCGGCTTGGGCTCCCCGTAGGCGACGAGGGTCGCCACCCCGGCCTTGCGGGCGGCGGGGGCGAGGCGGGCCACGGCGGCGTCGCGCACGAAGAGGCACTTGACTCCGGCGTGCCGGAGGATGTACCCCAGCCGCTCGTCGTCCTCCTTGAGGTTGAGGGGAGCCACCGTGACGCCGTGCGCCCACGCCGCGTAGAGGGTGAGGAGGGTGTCGCTGTGGTTGAACTCATCCGCGGTGGCGATGCGGTCGCCGGGCCGCAGCCCGAGTCCCTTGAGCGCCTCGACCGCCCAGCGCACCTCCTCCGCCCACTCGCCGCGGGTCCAGTCGCTGCGGGTCCGCGCGTCGTCGTCGTAGAAGGCGAGGAAGGGGGCGTCGGCGTCCTCGGCGGCTCGCCGCTCCAGGAGGTCGCCGATGCCGTCCACGCCGAGGTCGAAGCGCGGCAGGACCTCGCCCAGAAGATGCGGGTGGTCCACGAGGTGGGCCTGGGCGATGAGTTCCTGGACGGAGACGGCCTCCTTCTGCACGGCCCGGGCACCGGACAAGGTCGTTAAGAACTTCCAGGGGGTCGAGGGGGTAGGCCGACGTCGCCTAACCCGGTAGGGCAGCGGTCTTGAAAACCGCCGGGCGCAAGCCCATCCACGTTCAAATCGTGGCGTCGGCGCTCAAAGCTTGCCCCGATTGGCACGAGCCATGTAATCGTCTGTGTCGAGAATTTCAACATTCTCGGCATGCTTGACCAGGATCGTCCCTCCTGCCTGACGTGGTAGTCGTAGGGGCCAACGACGAATTCGTACCCGTGCGGCTCCGTTGGCTTCAGTTCAACTCCATGGACGACCCGACGTTTCATGGGATCCGAATGCGTCTGAGAGACTAAGCCCAGGGGGCAGAGGTGAGTGAAAACGCACACTCCCCGGCCCGTCCGCCTCCCCTCAAATCGTCCGCATTCTGCATCGCCCCATCCCTCCAGAAATCCTTAACTATTCAATTGTCCAATTGTCTCCCTGGACATGGGCTATTCGACCATCACCCTCCCCGAGGAGACCAAGGCGCGCCTTGCGCTGGTCAAGGGCGGCCGCTCCTGGGGCGAGTTCATGGACGACGTGCTTCGGCACTACCCCGTGGAGGACGCCATCCAGGAACTCGAGAGTCGCCTGCGCGACCTTCGCTCGGGCAAGGTGCGCGGCGTGCCTTGGAGCGAAATCAAGAAGGGCCTGCGCCGAAGGTGACCCGTGACCGCCCCCACGCTCGGGGGCGGCGGGTTCGAGCTGGTCTTCCACCCCTCGGCAAGGGACGAGCTTCTTCATCTCTCCGCGCCTGGCGACAAGCGGTTCGAGCGCGCCTTCGACGGCCTCCAAGCCGACCCGTTCCGGCGCCGGCCTGGAGTTGACATCCAGAAGTTGGCCGACGCAGGCTCTGGTGCTTGGCTCGGCCGGCTGCGCGTCGGCGACCTGCGGGCCTGCTTTGTCGTCGAGAAGGCCGAACGACGCGTCCTGGTCCTGACGGTGGAGCGCCGCTCGCAAAGATACGACCGGATTCTCGCCACTGCGCTGGCACGCCTTCGGAATCTTGGGGGTGGGCGCCGCTAATCCCCCTGCGCCTTCGCCCGCGGCCCCGGCACGAAGTTCACCAGCGCCACCTGCCCGAAGCCGGTCTCGGCCGACCAGCCGGCGGCGTTGAGGCAGCCGTAGTCCTGGGCGAAGGCGAAGCAGTCCATGTAGGGGCGCTTGAGGATGTGGGCGAGGATGGCGCGGTTGACGCCGGAGTGGCCGCCCAGCACCACGCTGCGGCCCTTGAACTCCTGCAGGAGCCTCGTCAGCTCCCCCTCGATGCGCGCGAAGAACATGTCGGCCGACTCGCCTCCCGGCGGCGCCACGGTGGCGGGGTCGCGCTCCCACGCAATGGCCTTCTCGCCGTCCTTGGCCTTGACCGCCTCCCACGTCAGGCCGTCCCACTGGCCGAAGTCCATCTCAGCGAACCCCTTGCGGACCTCGACGGGGATGCCGCGGGCGGCGGCCAGCGGGGCGACGGTGTCGCGGGCGCGCCGCAGCGGGCTTGCCACGATGGCGTCGAGGGGAGCCTCCTTGAGGTACTCCTTCACCGCCTCCGCCTGGTGGCGGCCGAGGGGACTGAGGCCGACGTCGGTGCTGCCGAGGATGGTGCCGACGAAGCGTTCCTCGATCTCGCCGTGCCGGAGGAACCAGAGGCGGGTGGGGTCCACGGGCGGCGGACGGGGGGGATGCTGATGAACACAGGCCCTGGCCCGTGCTACTGGTTTCAAATAGTAGATTCTACTATGTTAGTAATCATGGTAGAATACGCCACCATTCAGGTCCGCAAGGGCACCAAGAAACTCCTGGAGGAGGCCCGGCTGCCCGGCGAGACGTTCGACACGGTCTTGCGCCGGAAACTAGCGGAGGCCGCAGCGGAAGAGGAGCGCGCCTTCCTGGAAGAGGCCTACGCGCTCATCGCGGACCGCAAGGCCCTGAAACCCCTCCGGTGAGGCGTGGCCTACGCCATCCTGGCAAGCAGCGTCGCGCAGCGCGAACTGGACGGTTTGCCAAACGGAATCGCCGACGGCATCCGGTTGGTCCTCCGCGCCTTCGCGCAGGAACCGCGGTCCAAACGCTTCGATGTCAAGGCCCTAAAAGGCATCGATGAACGGCCGCCCTTGCTGCGACTTCGCATCGGAGACTACCGAGTGGTGTTCCAGATTCACCCTCCCCTCAAGGAGATCCATGTCTCGCGCATTGGCCACCGACGAAACGTCTACCGTGCCATGCGCGGCGTCGGCGACTGAGTCCGCCGACTTTATGCTGGGAGCCCCCATCGGGCCCTCGTGGCCGGCGGCCTGCTCTCGGGAGTCTTCCGCTACGGCGAGTCGGAACTGGACCCCGCCGTGCAGGCGGAGATCCTCCTCGAATCGGCCCGCAACGAGGCGCGTGTCGCCATCCTCGAAATCATCCTCGCCATCGGCTTCGGGGTCTTCTGGCTCGACCTCACCAGCGAGGCGTTCCGCGCGGTCTCCTTCTTCACCCTCGTCACGGTGCTCCCGCTCCTGGTGGACGCCACCCTGCGGCGCAGCGCGGCCAAGCGCCTCCTTGGAGTGGGGCCACGGCCACCCCCCAAGCCCTCGGGGCCTCCCGCCAAGCGGCCGTAGGCGACCTATTCGCCCGAGCCGCTAGGCGCCCGAGCCGGATTTCCGGAAGGCGAGGCGACCCGTCTCGCGCGAATGCAGCACCTGCAGCCCCGACCGGCTGCACTCCTCCTGCAGTTTGCGGTCGTTGGTGACCACGACCGCCTTGAGGCGGCGCGCCACATCGAGGAGCCCGTCGTCGCCGCCGTACGGCGTGGCCTCCGAGTCGAACCTGGTCATCAGCTTGCGGGCCGCCTTGGCGGCGCGCCCCTCCGCCCCGCCGTGGGTGGTGAGGGAGTCGATCTCCTGCACCATGGCGGCCGGGACGACGATGCGGGCGGGGCCGACGAGGCGCTCGATCTCTCTCTCAAGGTCGGTGCCCGCCGTGAACGGCAGGAGGAGCGCGTTGGTGTCGAGGACGACGACGGTCGGCATCGCCTTCACTTGAGGACGCCGTAGCCGATGAGGCGCCAGCGGCCCCCGACGCGGCGGCTCACCGCGACGCGAGCGCCCTTCTCCGCGGCGACCGGGAGCTTGAGGGCCGCCTCGACCAGGTTGTTGGCGGACTTGAGGACGAGGCCGACCGTGGTGGCGGTGCCGCAGTTGAGCATCAGCGGCTCCTTGACCTTGATGGGCTCGACGGCGGTGTCCTCCTCCTGGCCGACGACGCGCTCGAGGAGGCTCACCTCCATGGTCAGGCGGTCGAGGACCGGGACGAGTCTCCCGGGGCGGCCGACGACGCGGCCCACCAGGTTGTCCGCCTTGGTGACGGAGGGGTCGAGCTCGGTGCCGAGCGCGATGAGGCCGCCGGGCCCGGCCACCTGCACCTCCTGGGTGCCGGTGTAGAGGCTGACGACCGTGGTGGTGAGCTGCTCGTAGTGCGCCTTCTCCCCCTCCTCGATGCGGAGGCCGGGGGCGATCTCGACCTTGTCGCCCACGCGGAGGGTGCCTCGGACCAGGCTTCCCCCGAGGATGCCGCCGCGGATCTTGTCGGGGTGGATGCCGGGCTTGTTGATGTCGAAGCTGCGGGCCACCAGCATCACGGGGTCGGCGGCAGGGTCGTGCCGGGGTGTTGGGACGATGCGCTCGATGGCCTCGATGAGGGAGCCGATGTTGACGTCGTGGTGGGCCGAGATGGGGATGACCGGCGCGTCGGCGGCGACGGTGCCCTTGACGAACGCCTGGATCTCCTTGTAGTTCTCGAGCGCCCGTCTCTCGTCCACCAGGTCGATCTTGTTCTGGACGATGACGATGTTCTTGGTGCCGCCGATCTGCAGCGCCATGAGGTGCTCCTTGGTCTGCGGCTGCGGGCACTTCTCGTTCGCCGCGACCAGCAGCAGCGCGCCGTCCATCAGCGCGGCCCCCGACAGCATGGTGGCCATCAGGGTCTCGTGGCCAGGGGCGTCCACGAAGGAGACCTTCCGCAGGCGCTCGGGCTCCCCGGCGAGGCGCGGGTCGTCCCTCTTCGTGGTGTAGACCGCCTTGCCGTCCTTGCCGGCCCCCTTGTAGAACGTGGTGTCGGCGTAGCCGAGCTTGATGCTGATGCCGCGCTTGATCTCCTCGGAGTGCTCGTCGGTCCACTTCCCGGAGAGCGCCTTGGTGAGCGTGGTCTTGCCGTGGTCGACGTGGCCGATGAGGCCGATGTTGACCTCGGGCTGGTCGCCGGCGGAGGCGGGCGCCTCCAGGGTCTGGGCGGCGGCCTTCTTGGTTGCCACGGGGGCGGCCAGAGGTGGGGGGTTCAAAAAGGGGCCGCCGGGCCTACCTCACTTCTTGCCAGGCTTGGTCTCGGCCTTCGCCTCGGGTTTCTCCTGCTTGGAGAGCCCCGCGAAGTGTTCCGCGACCGGCTTGGTGCCGGCCTTGGCGACCTTCATGTTGACCTGGGTGATGTCGGGGCTGACACGGTTGCCGCGCACCGAGACCTTCTTGCGCTTGCCGGGGTAGTCGGTGGGGCGGAAGCCCGTGCCGACGGTGAGGAGGAGGCGGCGGCGCTGCGGCCCCTCGACGTCGCCGCGCATCGCGAAGCCGGCCTTGTCGGTGCCGCCGGTGATCTCGAGCTTGTAGCCGGGCAGGTTGACGTTGATGCCGTCCACCGGGTCGCCGATCTTCTTTCCGACGAGGTTCTGGGCGTGGTGGCCGGTGACCTCGAAGTTGTACGACTTGCCGTCGGTGTCGTTGATGACGATCTTGAACGTGGCTGCCATGGGGGTCAACTCGCTCCCGGTATTCCGAGGCGCCGGGGGCGCCTCAGTTCACCATGTGGCTTCGGGAGCAAGCGGCCGACAGGGGGGTTCTATTTAGATGCGACTGGGCGAAGGGCTGCGTTCCGCGTCTGGGCTTGATGGGTCCACGTCAGGGGGCCAAACCACCCCCTGAGGGCGGAAGGGGGCACGGTTGAGTCCCAGCAACCACAGGCTGCATTGGGTGGCGGCCCGACGCGGGGGGCGGAGCCTCTTGGATGCGAGGCGGAGCTTGCCGGTGGAACTGGATGCGCACTGTTTCCGCCAATTCCAGGACCACGAGATTCGGAGTTCGTGACGGTTGACCAGCCCTGGAACTTTGAATCGTGCTTCAAGGCCATCTGTGAACGACACGCCAAAGCGGGTTCATCGAGTTTAGGACCGGCGCCAAGTCCTGAAGGGCCACCCAAGCCGACGGAGAAAGGGGCGGATTGTCATGGAGACGGCTTATCGCCGCCAGGCCACCCCTCTTCGTCCGCGTCCCTTGCTCGGCGCTCCTTATCGCCCACCCCGCTTCTGTAAAAGTCGGCCTTGGGTTCTGTCAGGCGCCACCCCCCGACCGGAGGCGCGGCGGGGGTTCTGTAAAGCTCCCTGGGCGAAGGGGGCAACCGGCAAACCCCCCTGAACATGCGTTGCCGGGCGGAACCCTCCCTTTGTCGGGCAGGGCTGTCCAGGCCGGTGCATCCCAATAGGTCAAAGTCGTGGCGAGCCCGTCGGGCCACGTGGTCGGCGTCGTCCTCGTGCCCACGTTCGAGGGGCAGTCACCGCTGATGCGTAGTCTCCGCCAGGTGCTTGAGGCGGATGGTTGTCGGGTCGAGCAGACGCCGGACCTCAACGAGGCTGGAGCCCGACCATTCGGGAGCCGGTGGACCCACGTCATCGGCGCCGCCCGGCATTTGGTTGGAAACATGGCTGGCCCGCCGGTCCTTGTGGGCTACAGCCTCGGTGCCTTGGCCGCCGCGCGAGTAGCCGTCGCCAGCCCAGCCCGGATTGGAAGGTTGGTGCTCATTGCCCCGGTCCTTGAAGTAACGGGTCGAACCGAACAGGCACGCAGGCGGCGACCCCATGTGGTCGCGCGCATCGCGCCTCTCGAAGCCGAAGCCGTTCAGGGTTTCCTTGAAGGAGCCGCCCTTCAGTCGCGCCTTGGCGCCTGTCCGCCGGCCGTCATCTCTGGCCTACGCGACGACACGGCTCCGCGTTGGGATGGCCCGGGGACCGTGACAAACGTGGACGACGACCACTTCTTTGGTGGTTCCATCCAACGCATTTCCTCCATCATCCTGACCCCATCCTCGTGAGTTTGGCTCCGGCTGAACAGTATCGCCGCTTATCGAGCGTTGCACAATTCTTGGAGAAAATGGGGCGCCAAAGACGCCGGAATGTCTGGCCCTGTTGCGAGCGTTGAGCCCACGCAACCTCTCACGTGGCACCCAAGTTGCGCTCGCCAGTCTTGTTGCCCCTTCGCGGAAGCTTACCTCAATGCCCCTCTCCACTTCCCGTGAAGGCGTGGCGCGCAGGGGCCCAAGAGCTGGCTTATAAGGCTCAAGCCGCAAGAGTCATATTCTTGGGATACCAATGGGATAGCCATGGGCCAGACGACCATCAAGCTCGATCCCAAGACGCGCGACGCTCTGCAGGCCATGAAGGGCAAACATACCTACGACGACCTCTTGACGCGTCTAATGCGCCTCGTGCCGGAAGGCGACGATGAAGGCAAGTTCAGCCCGGAGTTCCGTTTCATGCTCCTGGAAGCCCAACTCGACATCCACCACGGGCGGACCCACAGCCACGCGGACATGATGCGCGAGTTCGGTCTGGCATGACGTGGCGGCTGGACTACAGCGACTCGGCTCGGCGCGACCTGCGGGCATTGGACCACGCGGTCGCTCAGCAGGTCTTGAGGAAGCTGGACAGCATCCGGAAGGACCCGCTCCGAAGCATGAAGCGCCTGAAGGGGAGCAAGGATTGGCGGCTCCGCGTTGGCGATTGGCGCGTCGTGGCCCAAGCCGACGCCACGGCCAGGTTGCTGACGGTCAAACGCGTCCAGCACCGCAGTGTCGTCTATGGCTAATTTTCCCGGGTTGACTGCCGCCCGTCCCGCGTTTGACTCAGATGGCGGGGTCGATGAGTTCGGCGTGCGTCTCCGCTTCGGATGTCCGCCAGGTTCTCCCACAAAGTGTTCGTGTGAATGACGTTGGGCGCCTCGATGCCGTGCAGAACCATGTTCATGATGGCGATGACGTAGGCCAAGGGCTTCTTCTCCAATGCTGGCCATCCCGTCCCGCTATTCTCTGGGACGCCCAGCTTGAGTGGATGCAGCCTGGGGCCGAACCGCCTCAACCCGCCTGTCCCGCCCGTGCTTGCCGACGGTGGCGCAGGATGGGCCGGAGGTACCACGCCGCCATGGCCCCGACGTAGAGGGCCCACACCGCGAGGTCGAGGACGGCGGGGGTGGAGCGGTAGCCGATGAGGCCGTAGAGGAAGCCGCCGACGACACAGTTCGCGGTGACCTCGTCGCCGCACTTGTGGGGGAGGGTGGAGGACCAGTCCCAGGCCTGCGGGGTCTCGGGGGCCCAGCCCGCCTCCTCCGCCTCGTGCGCCGCGTACCCCAAGAGGCCGCCACCCACCAGGATGAGGATGAGGCCGGTGATGGCAAAGAAGCCCTGGAGGCTGAGGCGAACGACACCGCGGAAGAGGAGCACGGCCAGCGCCACGCTGACCGCGACACCGATGGCGAGGCCGAGGAGGACCTCGGTGGGCGTGGTCTGGGCCGCCTGGGCGGCGATGAAGAGGACGGTCTCGAGCCCTTCCCGGAGGACCACGACGAAGGCGAGGCCCCAAAGCACGGCGGAGCGGTTCGAGAGCACGGCGTCCTTGGCCTTGTCGTGGAGCGTGCCCATCGCCTGCATGGTGTGGCGGTACATCCAGACCACCATGTAGGTCAGGATGGCGACCGCCACCAGGCTTGCCGCGGCCTCGAAGGAGGCGCCGAAGCGCTCCGAGAGCCCCCCGGCGGCCCGGTAGGTCGCGACCCCGACGGCGACGGAGAGGGCGGCGCCCGCGAGGCCGCCGAGCCAGATGGGGCGGCGCGCCTCAGGGTGGCCGAGCTTGGTGACGATGCCGACCAGGATGCCGACGACGAGGAGGGCTTCCAGGGATTCCCGGAGGGCGACGATGGCAACGCCGGCGGCGGACATGGCAGGGCCGGCGACACGGGGGGCTTACAAAAAGATTTAGGTGAGGCGAAAACGACTCTTACCGGCTGCGGATCTGCTCCTTCACCTTGCGGTCGGTGTCGAACGGCTTCCCGAGGAGCTCCTTGAGGTAGCGCGCCATCCACTTCTCCAGGGGCGGCGGGATGGTGTGCTCCATGTCGCACGCCGCCTCGTGCGCCTCGCGGTGGGGCATGCCGCACACCTCCTGCAGGAACGCCTGCATGATGCGGTGGCGCGCCAGGATGCCCCGGCCCACGTCGCGGCCTGCGGGGGTGAGGACCGCTCCCTTGTACGGCTCGTAGGTGATGAGGGCGGCCTTCTCGAGGCGCTGCAGCATGTCCGTGACCGACGGCGGCGCGACGTGGAGGTGCTTGGCGATCTCCCCCGTCCGGGCCGGCTGCCCGTCCTGCTCGAGGCGGTAGATGGTCTCCAGGTACTCCTCCATCGGCTCGGAGACCTCGTCGCCGGGATGGTGGGCCACGCCGGGCGACCTCCTTCGGGCTACCTAAAACCTTGGCCGTGGGGGCCAGCCGCTACGGCGTCGCCGGGAACTGGATGCCGGGGAGGAGGTGGCGCTTGAGGAGGTCGCGCTGCATGTGCACCGTCTCCCCGAGGAACTGCAGGGCGCGGGCGTCGCGGGCGAAGCGCTCGGTGCCCCCCTCCCGCATGAAGCCGGTGCCCCCCTGGATGCGGATGGCAAGCCGCGTCATCGGAATGGCCATCTCGGCCGCGAACGCCTTGGCGCGCGAGGCCCACACCGCCGCCTCCGGCGTCCCCAGCCGGGCGGCCGCCGCCAGCGTGAGGCTTCGGGCCGCGGCGAGCTGGACGTCCATCTGCGCCACACCGTCGGAGACCGCCTGGTAGGTCCCGATGGGCTGCCCGAACTGCACCCGGGTCTCGGCGAACCGCATCGCCGCCTCCGCGGCCCCCGCGACACAGCCGGTGAGGCAGGCGGCGGCTGCGACCTGGAGCCACGGCCGGGACCCTGCGAGCAACGCCTGGGCCTTGCCGGGCTCGCCGATGAGGGCGCCCTTGGGGGCGGCGGCGTTGGAGAGATAGACGCTCCGGATTCCGGCGGCACGCAGCCCAAGGAGCGGCTCGTTGCGGCCCAGGGTGATTCCCTTCTCCTCCGCCGGGACGTGGAGAAGCGCGGCACCGCGACCCGGGACTTGGGCGAGGGCCAAGAGATGCTTGGCGTCGGAGGCGGCAATACCCCACACCTTCTGCCCCGTCACACGGAAGCCACCGGACGCGGCATCGGGCTTCGCGACGGTGCCCAAGGAGGCCGTGTCGGAGCCGGAGGCCTCCTCGGTGGCAAGGAGTGCCGCGAGCTCGCCGGCGGCAAGGCGCTTGGCGAGGTCGGCGCGGCCTGCGTCGGCTGCGAGCCGGAGGGCGGTGTTGTGGACGGCAAGGACCGCCGCGGTGTTGGGGCAGACCTGCGCCACCTCGTCGAGGGCGAGCGCCAGGGCGGTTCCACCAGCACCACCCAGTTCGGGCGGGGCGGCGAGCGCGGTGAGCCCAAGTGCCGCCGCCTCGGCGAGCGGTCCGGCGGGGAAGCGGTCGAACCGGTCCGACTCCGCCGCCTTCTCGAGCCCGATGCCCGACTGCGCGAACTCCCGCACCGTCTTCTGGATGAGGAGTTCGTCGTCGGAGAGCGTGTAGGGCACCTGTTCACTCCGCCTTTGAACATATCAAGGGTGGGCCGATAAGGGCTGCGCCCCGGGCGGGTCGCCGTGGCCCGAACCTGCACGAGGGCGAAGGGTTAGGCGCACGGCGGCCATCGCGAGGCGTGGCCCACGACACCCCGGACAAGAGCCGCGACGCCGAGTGGAAGGCGAAGCTCGACCCGATGGCGTACATGGTGGCGCGCTGCAGCGCCACCGAGCCGCCCTTCACGGGGAAGTACTGGAACCACAAAGGGGTGGGGATGTACAAGTGCGTGTGCTGCGGCGCCGGGCTGTTCAAGTCGGACACCAAGTTCGACTCCGGCACTGGGTGGCCCTCGTTCTGGGAAGCGGTGGACCGCTCCAAGGTCAAGGAGGTCGTGGACCGCGCCTACGGGATGGAGCGCGTCGAGGTGCGCTGCGCCGCCTGCGACGCCCACCTCGGGCACCTCTTCGACGACGGCCCGCAGCCGAGCGGGGAGCGCTACTGCATCAACAGCGCGAGCCTCGCCTTCGACGGCAAGGCGAAGTGAATCCTACTCCAGGACTGCGGTGACCTCGACCTCGAACGGCACGTTGAGGGGCAGCTCCGCCATCCCGATGCTGCTGCGGGCGTGCTTCCCTTTCTCCCCGAACGCCAGCGCGAAGAGCTCCGAGGCGCCGTTGGCGGCGAGGTGGATGTCGGTGAAGCCGGGGGCCGAGTTGCAGAAGTTGACGGTCTTGAGGATGCGGACCTTGTCGAGGTTGCCGCCCGAGGCCTCCTTGAGCACCGCGATGGCGTTGAGGGCGCACACCCGCGCCATCTCCTGCGCCTGGGCAAGGCTCACCTCCTTGCCGACGTGGCCGGTCATGACCGGCTTGCCGTCGCGGGTGGGGATCTGCCCAGCCGCGAAGACCAGGTTGCCGGCCCGGGTCCACTGGATGTAGGCGGCGGCCGCCTTGGGGGCGGACGGGAGGTTGTGGCCAGCGGCCTTGAGGCGGGCTTCGACCTGGGACATGGGGGGGCGAAGCCGGGAGGCGTCATGAAGGACGCCGTCCTATGGACCACAAGGTTATCCAGGGGAAAGGGTGGTCCGACCGTATGCGAGGCTGGTGGGTCGCCGTGCTCCTCGGCGCGGCGTTTGCGGGTTGCTCGGCGCAAGGGGGCGGAGCCTCCCTGGCCGGAACGGATGGTTTTGAGCCCATCGAGAGCGCCGGCTGGAAGGCCGGGTTCCATTTCGTCCACTCCGTGGAGGGCGACGTCCGGATGGAGGGTTCCTTCACGGCGGGCGGCGAGACCGACCATCTCGACGAGCACGAGTCCTTCGGGCCCGAGCCCGTGGCCGACTACACCGTCGTGAGCACGACCATCACCAACGGCGCGGAGCCCATGTACGTCGCCCTCGGCCGGGACCTGTTCTTCGACGAACCGTTCCTCATGGGATTCCGACAGAGGGACCTCCAGCCCGTGGAGGTCATCGAGGTCGTTGACGGCTCGTTCCGTTTCGAGGCGCCCCCCGAGACCTACCCCTGGGTGCGGTTCCCCCTGGAACCGGGAGACGAATGGTCCGGTGAGTTCGTCACGGAGACCCTGTTCGGCTCCAACATCACATTCCGGGTCGAGTCCCGCGTCGAGGGGCTGGAGACCGTGGACGGACCGTCCGGCCCGGTGGAGGCGGTGCGCATCCGCCACGACATCGACATCGACACCGAAGCCGTTGAGACCCAGATGCGCGAAACGATGGAGGCTTCGGGGTCCCAGGACGTCGAGGTGGACTTCTCCGGTGAAGCGACCGACCTCGTCTACTACGCTCCCTCCCTGCACAACGTCGTGCTCGATGACACGGAGGTCTCGATGGCCTTCCACGGGTCCTCTCGCGACTTCGGGCAACGAAGCGAGGTCGAGATGGAGATGACGGTGCGCGCGGCCATCCGGCTCACCGAGGCCCAGTTCGAGGAGGAGGCCGACCTGGACGCCGTGGAGGTCACCGAACTCCTCGAGGAGGGAGGCCTGCCCGACGCCGGGGGCGGCTTCCAGGGGGGCAGCGGGGGATCCAGGCCCGACGCCCCGCCCGAAAATGCTCCGGACCTCGGGACCCTCACCGTGGTGGCCGACACCGAAGCCCCCAACGCCGCGGAGGCAACCCTCGTGAGCTTCTTGGCCCTCCCGGACGACGGGCGGCAGCCCGCGTCGGTGGAGATGTTCCTCTTCGACGCCCTGGGTTCGCGGGTAGCCATGGGCGAGGACACGCTTGAGCACACGTTCAACGAACCCGGCCTCTTCCGAATCGAAGCCTTCGCCTTCGACGAGGAGGAGACCCTCATCGCGACGGGGTCCCTCGAGTACCCCGTAGGTTGGATGGCCGAACTCGCCGCGACGTGCGACGAGCTGGTGGCCGCCGACCTTGGCGCCTGCGAGGGCTGGGACCTTCCCGTGCGTCCCGGTGTTGCGAGCCTCACCGCGCAGGCCACCCCTGGAGGACCCGTCCCGGTTCATCTTGGCGGCACGCTGCGGCTGTTCGCGCCAAGCGGCGAGGAGCGCACCGCCGCGCTGCAAGACGGTGTCGCCTTCCTCTCCTGGGAATCGCCGGGCCTCGTCGCCGCCGAGGCTGAGGGGGACTGGCACCTCATCTACACCCCCGACCCGGGTGTCCTGGAGACGGTCACCTACGCCGTGTCGCTCACGGCGGGCGAGGCGGGCGTCCCCGACGACTCCGCGCCGCCCAGCGCCGGCGGAGGGTTGGTGGCGCTGAAGGTCACCTCCTGGCTCGAGCAGGGATGGGCGAAGACGCTTCGCCTCGCTGCGGACGCATGAACGCGTAGACCGCACGCGCAGGTTGGCGGCCCGCGCAAGCCGACCTTGCCGACCGCACCGTTTTCAACCCCCGCCCCGTCGCGCACCAAGACCATGGTGAAGATCGCGGTCCTCGTCAAGATGGCGCCGGACGTCACCCAGCTCAAGATCGACCCTGCCACACGCGCCCCCCGCATGGACGGCCTGCCCTGGAAGGTCTCCGACTTCGACAAGAACGCCATCGAGGCTGCCGTCAAACTGAAGGAGAAGGGGCAGGCGCAGAAGGTGGTATGCTACACCTTGAACGGCGGCCCGAACGCCGCGAACCTGGTGAAGGAGCCGCTCGCCATGGGCTGCGATGAGGCGGTCGTCCTCACCGGCCCCGACACCGACGGGCGCGGCACCGCCAAGGTCCTCGCCGCGGCCATCCGGAAGGACGGCGGCGCCGACCTGGTCTTCGCCGGCGAGGTCTCCATCGACCGTGTCCAGGGTGAGACCGGCCCCCGTGTCGCGGCGCTGCTTGGCATGCCGAGCCTGGCGAACTGCCAGGAGGTCCTCGGCGTCGAGGGGGGCCTCCTCAAGGCGGTGCGCGACGGCGACCCCAGCGAGGAGGTCGCCGTCCCGCTCCCCTGCGCCGCCACCTTCAACGACGAGGCCAACCGCCCCCGCCTCCCCGCCCTCATGGCCATCCTGCAGGCCGGCAAGAAGCCCATCCGCCAGGTCAAGAGCTCCGACCTCGGCATCCCCGACGCCGACCTCGCCCGCCAGATGCGGATGACCCAGAACGTCGCCCCCAAGCAGGACCGCAAGAACGTCGTCTTCGCCGGCCCCGACGCCGCCGAGCAGTTGGCCGCTGCACTTCGCAGGGAGGGGGTGGCCTGATGCCCGCCGTGCTGGTCTTCTCCGAGGACGACGCGCTGCGCGGCGAACTCTCCGCCAAGGCGGCGACCCTCGGCTCCGCCCACGAGGCGACCTTGGCCTCGCTTGCCCTCCCCGACGCCAACTCCGACACCATCGCCCTCGGCCTCAAGGCCGCGGCGGAGAAGGTGGGGGCAACACTGGTCCTGGTGGGGGCGACCAAGAAGGGCAAGGACATCGGCCCGCGCCTCGCCGGCTTCCTCGACTGGCCCTTCGCCGCCGAAGCGCAGGCCATCGCGGGCGGCTCCGGCTGGACCGTCGAACGCATGGTCCTGTCCGGGAACTCCAAGGCCACCTACACGATGGGTGCCAAGGCGGTCGTCACCGCGACCCCCAAGGCCTTCGAGGGGAAAGGCAAGGGGACCCCGGTCGGGGCGGTCCAGGTTCCCCCAAGCAAGGTCAAGGTCACGGGCACGAAGGGCAAAGCGCACTCCGACTTCGACCTCTCCTCTGCCGCCGTCGTCGTGGGCGTCGGCCGCGGCTTCAAGCAGCAGGGGGACATCAAGCTCGCCGAGGAACTGGCGAAGTGCTTCCCCGGCGGCGCCGTGGGCTGCAGCCGCCCCATCGCCGCCGACCTCAAGTGGCTCGGCGAGGAGCACTGGATCGGCCTCTCGGGACACGCCATCAAACCGAAGGCGTACATCGCCTGCGGCGTCTCGGGGCAGATCCAGCACATCGCCGGCATCCGCGGCGCCAAGCTCATCGTCGCCATCAACACCAACAAGGACGCCCCCATCTTCCAGGTCGCCGACTACGGCGTCGTGGGGGACCTCTACCAGGTCCTCCCCAAGCTCACGGCGCTCCTCAAGAAGTGAGACGGAGCCGAACGGAGCGGGGCAGGGCGGGGCGGACGCCACGAAGTTCAAATCCCGACCAAGCCACGGGGGGCCGTGCACCGGATGGCCCTCGCCGTGGTCCTCTTGCTGCTGGCCGGCTGCGGCTCCCCCGCCGGCCCCTGGCACGGCCGCGACCTTGACGAGACGGATCCGGCCTGGCAAAGCCTGGGACTGGAGCCCCGCATGGGGCTCGAACTCGATTTCCTCCGGGAGGAAGGAGCGGAACTCGCCTGGGACTGGTTCATCGACGAGCGCCAGGAGGTCCACTTCAACGCGCACACCCACGATGACGCCGGCGTCACCGACTTCGAGGACCTCGAGGCCACCGACCACAAGGACACCCTGGTGGTCCCCCACGACGGCGTCTACTCTCTCGTCTGGATCAACACCTCGCAGGAGACCCTCACCCTGTGGCACCGCACCGGGCAGGAACTCCAGAGCAGCCAAACCTTCTTCCTCTGAACGAAAGGGTCATCTCGCCGGGCGCCGCATCGCAGGGTGTGATGCGCGCCGCTTGCGGGCTCCTCCTGGCCATGCTGGCCCTCCCCGGCTGCCTGGACGGGTTTCTTGGCGAGGAGTCTGTCGGGCCGCGGGACTACCTCCGGGACTCCACCTACACCCGCTGGGTCATCGAGATGGACTACGTGGAGGGGGAGCGCCCCTCGGACGACGTTCTCAACCTGCTTCAGCAACGGATGGCGGCCTTGGCCCACAAGCCCGACGGCGTGGCCGTGGAACGGGGCGATGAACTCGACGCTACCGGCGACGTCTGGACCGCCGAAAGCCTACGGGAGCTTTCGAGGGACCACCGCACGGTGGACACCGGCGGCTCGACGGTGGCGACCCACGTCCTGTTCCTCGACGGCAGCTACACCGACGAGGACGCCCTCGGCGTCACCCTCGGCCACGGCCTGGTGGCCATCTTCTCGGAACGGGTCCGCGAGGTCTGCCCGGCCTTGGCGGTCCCCCCTTGCCTCTACACCGCCGAGGACATCCTGCGGGCCGTCGTGGTGCACGAGTTCGGCCACGTCCTTGGACTCGTGAACAACGGTGTCCCCATGCAGACCGACCACGAGGACGAGGGGCATCCCGGCCACTCCGACAGCCCCGATTCCGTGATGTACTGGGCCGTCGAGACCGCGGACGTGCTGCAGCGCCTGAGCGGCGGCCTCCCGACGCAGTTCGACGCCAACGACCGAGCGGATCTGAGGGAAGCCGGCGGCAAGTGAAACCCTCAAGGACTGGCCGCCCCTGGGTTCGCCGTGGCCGGAGGCGAATGCCCCACCTACCCCGACACGCCGTGCCGGGTCAACCTCGACCTGATGCCGGACGGGACGGCCCTCTGGATGTACGCCCTCACGGCGGTGGGGCTGCTGGTCTTCGCCTACGGGTTCTGGCGCATGGCCCACGTCTGGCGCATGGGCCGAGCCTGGAAGCCCGGGGACTGGCGGACCGGCCTCAAGCGCCTGGTGGCAGGGGTGGCGTCGCACCGCAAGTTCATGCAGGACAAGCGGCCGGGCACCATGCACGCCTGGATCTTCTTCGGCTTCCTCGTCCTCTTCATCGGCACCACCATCGTCGCCATCGACGCCGACCTCTTCGAGCTCGTCCTCGACGCCAAGCTCCTCGCGGGCGGGAAGTACCTCTTCTTCGAACTCGCCCTCGACGCCTTCGGCGTCCTCTTCGTCCTCGGCGTCCTCTACGCGATGTGGCGGCGCTACGTCGAGCGGCCGCCGCAGCTCCATCCGACCGACATGGTGGAGCAGCCGGCAGCACTCCGGCGGACCCGGCTCGGGGGCGACCTCTACGCCCTCCTTTTCCTCCTCGGCATCGGCGTGACCGGATTCCTCCTCGAGGCGCTGCGGCTCGCCCACCAGGTCTCGACCGACCACATCACCTACGCCCGCTGGTCGTTCGTCGGCAACATCCTGTCCGGGCCGTTCCAGTCGTGGCGCCCCGGGCGCATCGAGGCGCTCTACCGCGTCCTGTGGTGGACCCACTTCGCGCTCTGGACCTCGGTGCTCGCGGTCCTCCCATGGACCAAGTTCAAGCACATCGTGACCTCGAGCCTCAACCTCTTCTTCCACGACCCCGCCCGGCAGAGCCGCTCCGCCCTGCCCACCCCGTTCAAGCTCCAGGAGGTCATGGCGTCCGGCGCCGCCGACATCCCGGTCGTGGGGGTGAAGACCATCCGCGACTTCACCTGGAAGGACCGCCTGAGCCTCGACGCCTGCACCAACTGCGGACGCTGCGAGGCGCAGTGCCCCGCCACCGCGGCCGGCCGCCCGCTTTCGCCCCGCAAGCTCATCCAAGACCTCAAAGCGGAGATGTGGTGCGACGCCGGAGCCGGCAAGGGCGAGTCGCGGCCTCTCATCCAGGCCGACGGCGTGGACGCCGCACTGCAGGAGGCGACGCTGTGGTCGTGCACCACCTGCCGCGCCTGCGTCACCGCCTGCCCGGTGGACATCGAGCACGTGGACCTCATCGTCGAGATGCGGCGCGGCCTCGTCATGGAGAGCCGCCTCGACGGGAACAAGCAGCGCCTCCTTGTGAACCTCACCAACACCGGAAACCCCTACGGCTTCCCGGCGAGCGACCGCGACGCCTGGCGCAACCGGCTCCCCCCCGGCGTGGCGGCACCCACGGTGGCGGAGAAGGCAACGCGCGGCGAACCCTACGAGTGGCTCTGGTGGGTGGGGTGCTCCGGCTCCTACGACCCCCGCAACCAGCAGGTGACGGTGGCCATCGCCACCCTCCTCAACGCCGCGGGCGTGGACTTCGCCATCCTGGGGAACGAGGAGCGCTGCAACGGCGACCCCGCCCGGCGCCTTGGCGAGGAGGGGCGCTTCCAACAGTCGGTGATGGAGAACCTGGAGACTCTGGGGCGCCACGGAGTCCAGAAGATCATCGCGCAGTGCCCGCACTGCTTCAACACGCTCGCCAACGAGTACCCCGATTTCGGCGGCCGCTTCGAGGTCGTCCACCACACCGTCCTCCTCGAACGCCTGCTCGCCGAGGGGCGGCTTCCGCTCAAGGCAGGCCGGGAGGTCAAGGTCACCTACCACGACTCCTGCTACCTCATGAGGCACAACGGCATCGGCGACGCCCCCCGCGCGGTCCTCCGCAAGGCCAACGGCCTCCCCGTCCTGGAGATGGCGCAGAACCGGAAGGAAGGGCTGTGCTGCGGCGCCGGGGGGGCGAACATGTGGTTCGAGGTCAAGGACGAGAAAGAACGCATCAACGTCATCCGCGCCAAGCAGGCCGCCGCGACCGGGGCGGGCACCGTGGCCACCGCCTGCCCCTTCTGCCTCACCATGATGACCGACGGCCTCAACCTCACCGGGCAGGAGGGCAAAATGGAGGCCCGCGACCTCGCCGAGATCGTCGCCGACCACCTCGACTGGACCCCGTCCGCCGCTGGTGGGAGGCCGACGGCGGCGACAGGGCCTGCGGCCTCCGGCGGCTGGTCGGGCTAGCCGGACCGCCCGGATCCTCCGGTTGGGCGTTTGGCCGCCATGACCACAAGGTTGAAGTCGGACGGCGACGACCCATGCCCTATGCGGGTGCGAGTGCTTGGGGCCACCATGCTGGCCCTCCTGCTTGCCTGGGTGCCATCCTCGTCGGCCGAGCTTCAGAATCCTGAACGGTCGACGCCCACGACGCTCTACTTCCACATCTTCGACACCTTCAACGCCTTCCCCATCAACACGCAGCCGATGGACGTCGCGTTCTTCGAGGTCGGCGGCACGAGTTTCCCGACCCTGCCCGCGACCCCGCTCGGGACCTTCGACTTCAACACCATCTACGGGTTCGCCACCTCGGGCCCCGTGGAGTACGACTTCATCGAGAACGGGCGGCCCCGGTTCCACCCCGAACGCGGCATCGCCCAGGAGGTCAAAATCGACGACGGCGTCACCCCCGTCGTCCACCTCTACGTCGAGGTGCGGGACTTCTTCAGCACGGAGAGCCTCTCGGAGCTGCAGGCCGTGGGCTGGACCGGCCTCCCCAACGCCCTCCCCGCCTTCACGATGCGCGCCACCATGCGGACCGGGAACGAGGTAGGCCCCGACAGCAACCTCGACGCCGGGAAGCTGATCATGCAGGGCTCGCTCACCGCCCACGTCCTCGACACCCAGACGCTCGGGCTCAACGGCGCCATCCCCAGCCAGGAAGGGCCCGACGGCGTCCCCATCCTCGTCCCCGACGAGGCCGGCATCGTGGAGTTCGCCATCCCGATGGACCTCTCCGAAACCACCATCCCGAAGGCGGACGCCTACAACATCCGCCTCGACTGGTTCCAGAACCCGCAGGGCGCCTTCGGCGAGGAGGAGCCGGCGGAGGGCTACATGCGCCTCGCCCTCGACCAGGACCACCTTCCCCGCCTCGACCTGGCCATCCTGAACCCGGTCTACATCGAGTACATCCACCCCCAGGTGGCGGCCGGCACCCTCCTCATCCACACCGCGGTGAACTCCCCGTGGGGCACCTACGACGTGGACGTCGCCAACATCACCGTGAGCATCGAGGGCCCGGCGCAGCCGCAGGAGCTGCGGCAGGTCGTGACCCAGAACGCCCACGTGCACGGCCTCCACGACAAGGCGGCCGAGGTCACCTACCTCTGGGAGTTCCGCGACGAGGACGCCCCCAACGGCGACTACACCATCCGCATCGCGGTCCCCAACCTGGCCCACACCGCGACCGCCACCGGCGACGGCCTCTTCACCGTCGAGGGCAAGCGCGCCTTCGGCGTGGACGAGTCGGGCGAGGTCGTGGAGACGACCAAGGAGGGCGGCAAGGGCTCGCCCGGCCTGGCGCCGGTCCTGGTGCTCGGCGCCTTGGCTGCCGTCGCCATGCTGCGGAGGCGATCGGCATGAAGCCCCGCACGTTCATCCTGACCCTGCTGCCGATGCTCAGCCTGGCGTTCGCCGGCTGCTCCGACGGCGGAGGCGGCGGGGGAGGCGGCGAGACCACCACCCTTCCGCCCATCGAGGCGGGCAAGGGGGCCATCACCGGTCTCCTCATCGACGACGCCTTCCGCCCTCTCCCGGGCGGACTCGTCCTGCTGGGGCCCGTGGGGCTCACCACGACGTCGGACGCGGAGGGGGTCTTCTCGTTCACCGACCTCGACCCGGGCAGCTACGTGGCGCGTGCCGACGTAGCGGACCACGAAGCCGCACCGCAGCCCATCGAGGTCCGCGAGGGCGAGTACGCCGAGCTCAACCTGGTGGCGCGCCGCATCTCCAGCGAGTCGGGCCGCATCATCACCAACGAGTACAGCATCTTCATGACCTGCACCGCCGAAGTGGTCATCGTGGCCGGCAATGGCCTCAACTGTTTCTTCGATTTCTCTGGGGAGAGCGAGCGCACCGGGTTCAACAGCAACATCACGGACATCGCCGCCGACGTCACCTACATGGTCACCGAGGCGAAGTTCAACCAGGTCGGCGACTACGGCTTCGTCATCGCCATCGACGACGACGGCGACCAGATCCTCGACCGCTACTGGGCGGAGGCCGAGGTCCTCGACACCGACTACGTCCGCACGGTGAACCTGAACGGCGAGGTCAACAACGAGACCAACGCCGGCCGCAACATCCCGTGGGAGCCCGCCATCGACAACTTCTTCACGACGGTCTTCCCGCACGGCGAGTTCTACACCGAGATCAACGAGAACACCGACCTCATCTGCGTGGACGGCTGCAGCGGCGTCGGCGTGGACGCCGGCATCCGCGGCAAGATCATCCAGAGCATCTTCATCGGAGAGCCCACCGTGGACATCAACACCTACGCCGTGCTCGCCTGAGCCGACCCTTCCTTCCCCACGCTTCATATACCTCCCTGGTGTCGCGCAAATCGGGAGCCCCCGTGGCGGGGAGATAGCAAAGTGGCTATGCACGGGCCTGCAGAGCCTGTCACGGGGGTTCGATTCCCTCTCTCCCCTTACCATGCTTGCCCAATGCAGGACCCATGGATTCTACCGCGGCGAACTCTGCCCCCTGTGCGACGAGCGCGGCCGCTTCGTGATGAAGGACCACGAGATCGACCGCGTCGGCCGCATGATGGCCGGCATCCTCCGCCACTTCCCGGAGAGGTTCAACCTCACCATGGACGGCCGCGGCTGGGTGGACCTCGACGCCTTCGTGGAGGCCATCCGCAACTCCCGCCCCAACATGGCGCGCTGGCTCCACCGCGAGCACATCGAGGCCCTCGTGGAGACCGACGAGAAGGGGCGCTACCAGATCGACGGCGGGATGATCCGCGCCACCTACGCGCACTCCATCCCCGTCAACCTGGATGACCTCCCGGAGGCCAACGTGGACAAGCTCTACTTCCCCGTCGTGGAGGAGGAGCTTGACCTCGTCCTGGAGAACGGCCTCAGGCCCTCGGACCGCAACATGATCCACCTCTCGGCGAGCCCCGACAAGGCGTACTCCGCCGGCCGGGTCCACATCAGCGACCCCATCCTCCTCGAGGTGGACGTCAAGGCCGCCACCGGGGCGGGGAACTTCATCTTCCGCGCCGGCAAGTCGGTCTACGTCACCGAGTCGGTGGACGCCAAGTTCCTCAGCAAGTTCACCGACGAGGAGACCATGGCCAAACTCCGGGAGGAGTTCGGCACCAGCGCCAGCGACGCCGAGAAGAAGGCCGCGGACGAGGCGGCGGACGCCGCCCGCCGGGCCGAGGGCGGCGACGGCGGAGCCGACGGCGGGAAGGACGCCGAAGGGCCGGCCGAGGGCAAGGCCAAGGCCGGCGACGAGGACGACTGAGAGAAAATATATGGAAGATAGCGCCTGGAAATGGATTGGAATTGCGGTTCTAATCCTTGTCTTGGTCCGAGCGGCGCCAGACATCTTAGCCAGATGTTGGCAAGAACGGCCGCGCGCGAAGGGTGGTCGGATGACCAGGAACTTGATTCATTCCAGGGAAACGGGTTGCTTGATGCTCGGGTGCCCAAGACACCATCGATTGGACGCACCGTTGCCCTTATCAACGGCCTCCGAGTCGCGCGGATTTGCCCCCTGGGAGATTAGCCGAGACAGGTCCAAGGCAGCGGACTCTTAATCCGCCATTCACCGGTTCGAATCCGGTATCTCCCGCTTCGTCGCTCCGCTCCTCGCGGTCGATGCCGGATTCTCCGCTCGCTTCGCTCGCTAAACCGGAGCGCTGCTGCGCTCCGGTTCCGAATCCGGTATCTCCCCCGACGGACTCTACTCAATGCGGGAGACCAAATGGCCGAAGGCCGCGAGGAATCCTTCGGCCCGGCGAAGCCGGGACGAAGGTCCCGCCGCCAAAACCCTGAAGTGCGGGCACGCGAAGCCCAGGCCGTGCCGAGGAGGCCCGGCTTCACCCGCCCCGAACTCGGAATCGTCGCCGCCGCGGCGTTCCTGGTCTTCTCGCGCGTCTTTGGGCTCAGCCTCGTCCTCCCCGGCTTCCGCGCCTACGGCGAGACCCTCACCGGCAACGCGGTCCTGGTGGGGACCGCCCTCTCCGCCTACGGCCTGACGTTCGCCCTGATGCAGCTGCCGCTCGGCATCCTCTCCGACCGCATCGGACGGCGCCCGGTCCTCATCTTGGGGACCGTCCTCTTCGTCGCGGGCTCGGTGTGGGCCGCCCTCGCCGACAGCATCGGGACCCTCATCGCTGCCCGGCTGCTGCAGGGGATGGGGACCGTCGCCAGTGTCGCCATGGCCGCCGTCGGGGAGCGCATCCCCGAGGAGCGCCGCACCGTCGCGATGGCCCTCATCGGCATCCCCGCCGGACTCGGCTTCCTCCTCGGCTTCATCGCCAACCCGCTCCTTGCCCCGCACGTCGGGGGCATCCCCGGCCTGTTCTGGGTCACCGCCGCCATGGGGCTCGCGGCGGGGATCCCCATCCTGGCGTTCCATGGCAAGTCCCCAACGAACATTTCCGCCCCGCCCGGGGACCGCCGGAGCCTCGGCCTTCCGGTGCTGAGCCTCGCCGCCTGCGGCTTTACCGTCAACTACGCCCTCACCACGGTGGTCTTCTTCCTCCCGGATGTGGGCAGCGGGACTTTCGTGCTGCTCATTCTTGCCTCCCTCGTCCTCCTCGCCGTCGCCAGCCAAGGCATCGACCGCAGCCGCGCGACGTGGCAGCCGGTCATCGCCGGGATGGTGGTGCTGGCGGGGGCCGCCGGCCTCTTCGTGGACGGCACCCCGCCCTGGCTCTGGCTCGGCGGCATCCTCTTCTTCGCCACCCACGGCGTCCTCTCCGCGGTCCTCCCCAGCCAGGTGAGCCGCCTGGCGGGCCGCTCGGGCGGGCGGGGCCACGGCATCCAGAACGTGGTGGGCTACCTCGGGACCTTCGCCGCCGGGCCGATCGCGGGCCGGCTCGTCGCCCACCCTGCGGTGGCCCTCGGGATCCTCGCCACCCTCGCCGCGGCGTCGGCCGTGCTGGTGGCACGGGGCCTTGCCCGGGTTCCTGCGGTCAACCCCAGCACCGCCTGAACGGGCCCCCAACCTTCTTATCGCGCCCCACCTGCCTCCAGATTCGACCTCATGGAGACCGCCGACCGCCTCCTTTGGATGCGCCGCCTCGCCCTCACCACGGTGGGCATGACGCTCCTCCTCATGGCGCTCGGCGCGTGGGTCAAGGCCAACGGCGCGGGGCTCGCCTGCCCAGACTGGCCGCAGTGCTACGGCGACTGGTTCCCGCCCTTCCCGTCCTCCCAGAACGGCGGGACCTGGCAGGGCGAGCCGGTGGCCTACACGGAGTCGCAGGTGCTCTACGAATGGGCCCACCGCGCCGTGGTCGCCCTCATCCTCGTCCCCCTCGCCGCCTACGCCTGGCTCGGCGTGAAGGGCAGGGAACTCCACCCCGCCCTCCGGTTCCTCCCCGCCGGAGCGCTCGGGGTCTACTTCTTCCAGGCGTTCCTCGGAGCCGTGACGGTGAAGACCGGCAACCCGGCGTGGGCGACGACCGCCCACCTCGTCACGGCGGCGTCGTGGCTCACCCTGCTCACCGTGGCGGCCTGCTTCGCCTTCCTTCGCCCCCGACCGGTCGGGGAGGCCACCCATGGCTGAGCGCCGCGGCGTGCGGTCCGTGGTGCTGGACTACCTCGCCATCTCCAAGCCGCGCGTCTTCCTCCTCCTCGTCGTGGTGGCGTGGGCCGCCATGTTCCTCGCCGCCGAAGGCACCCCGGACGGGGCGGCGTTCGCCGAGGTCACCCTGGCGGGCTTCGCGAGCACCGCCTCGGCGGGCGCCTTCAACAGCGTCATCGAGCGCAAGCGCGACGGCCTGATGGGGAGGACCGCCAACCGCCCCATCCCGGCGGGGCGCATCTCGGTGGGGGCCGGCCTCGCCTACGCCTCCGTGATGGCCGCCGCGAGCTTCGCCGCCCTCGCCGTCCCTGGGCACCTCCTCGCCGCCATGCTCACCCTGGGCGCTATCGCCTACTACGTCGTGGTCTACACCGTCCTCCTCAAGCCGACGACGCCGCAGAGCATCGTCATCGGTGGGCTCGCGGGGAGCTTCCCCGCGGTCATCGGCTGGGCCGCGGTGACGCACAGCCTGGCGTGGCCCGCCGCGTGGCCCGCCTTCCTCCTGGCCCTCCTGGTCTTCGTCTGGACCCCCGCCCACTTCTGGGCCCTGGCGCTCCTCTACAAGGACGACTACGCCGCCGCCGGGGTGCCGATGCTCCCCAACGTCCGCGGCGAGGGGGCGGCACTCCGGGCCATCCTGGCCTACAGCGGGCTCACCCTCGCGTCCTCCCTCGTCCTCGTGGTCTTCGACGCCGCGGGGTGGCTCTACCTCGCCGTGGCCGCGGTCCTCGGACTGGTCCTGGTGGGCCGCGCCGCGAGCCTGCTGCGGAGCCCGTCGCCGCCGCGCTACCGCTCGTTCTTCTTCTTCTCCATCCAGTACCTCGGCCTCCTTCTGCTGGCCCTGATGGCCGACCTGACGCTCGGCCTCGCGCCGTTGCAGGGTTAGGCCGGCGCCCCGTAGGTCGCCTCGAGGTGCCAGCAGATTTCCCGGACGTCGTGGGAGACGAACTCGCCGTCCACCAGGACCGGCACCGACTCGCTCGCGAACTCGCGCCGCACCACCGACTTGTCGCCCTGCACGAGTGTGCGTGGCTCGTAGGCGAGGTCGAGCTGGCGAAGCAGGCGCCGTACCTGGCCGGAGTCGTGGCAGGCCGCGAACTCGTAGAGGATGATGGGGGTCGGGCGGGGCACGGACGGCGCACGGACGCGACACCGCTTAAGGTTCGCGGAACCGGGAGGCATGGCATGTTTCAATTCTTAGCCTCCGTCCGCCACGCCTCGACGCGCCAGGTGCTCCGGCTCGCCGTCCGCTCGACGCGCGCCTTCCCCACCACCAGCCGACGCCGGTAGCACGGGGCGTCGAGGACGAGGGTC
>DATDQC010000207.1:0-3472 GCA_035292455.1 Thermoplasmatota archaeon | reverse complement strand
GGACGAGGTCGGGCACCTGGTCGCGCACCAGGCGTCCGGCGAAGGGACGGACGCGGTCGTAGAAGGCGGGCAGGACGGCGTCGAGGTCCGCCTCGCCACGGAGCTCCCGCTCCAGTGTCAGGAAGGGTCCCAGCGCAGGGGGGAGCAGGCTCCCCCGCAGGCCGAGCGTGGGCTTTCCGAGGGCGTGGGCGTACCCCAGGAGCGCCGTCGCCTCGGCGTCGGGGACGGGGCCGTCGAGGAGGGCGACCAGGGCATCGGCGTCCTCGAGGACGTCGAGGGGGCGCCCGGTGGGCACGGTGTCGGCGTCGTGGCCGTCGGCCCGCAGTCGCTCCACGAGACCGGCCACGGCCTGGCGGGCCGCCAGGGAGGTGTTGGAACCGGCGACCAGGATGCGGGCCACGTCCGGGTGGACGCCCGGGGGCCTCCAAAGGCTTCCGGAGAAGGTCGCTGGTCAGGCCGCGACGGCGTGCTTGCTGGCCCACTCCCCGAGCCGGTCCATGAGGGGGACGAGGTCCATCCCCTTCCCGGTGAGGGTGTACTCGACCCGCGGCGGCGTCTCCTTGAACGCCTTCCTGGACACCACGCCGGCCTTCTGGAGGTCGGCGAGGCGCTGGCTCAGCGAGACCGGGTTGATCTCCAGGGAGCGCTTGATGTCGTTGAAGCGGCTGCGGCCGTTCTGGTCCAGGAACCAGACGATGGTCATGGCGTGCCGCCGGGAGAGCAGGTCGATGGCCTCCTGGAACGGGCAGCACTCTCCCATGTGGAGTGGTATAGTCGGTTAACTGATATAAACTTTCAATCTCTAATAGTCAGGAAACCATACTAGTGATGCAACCATGACCTGCCAAGACATCCTCCGCGGCCTGCCCCCCTCGCCGCCGTCGGTGCAGACGGTGCTGTGCGCCCTCTACGAGCGCCACCCCCTCACTGGCTCGCAGCTCCGGGACGCCACCGGCCTCCCCCGCCGCACCGTGTACGCCGCCCTGGAGCGGCTCCGGGGCTTCGGCATCCTCGAGGAGCGCGTCAGCCTCCGTGACAGCCGCCAGACCTACTTCTGGCTCGACCTTGCCCACCTGCCGGCCGGGACCGAGCAGTTGGCCGCCGCGGCGTAGAGCCGCCGCCCATCCTCCCCCAGCCGGCCGCCGAGCTCAGCCGTCCCAGTGCACGCTGCGGCGCCAGTCGATGCCCACCGTGCGCGGCCCCACCTTGGGGATACGTGGGGTCTGTCGCTTGTGCTCGGTGCGGCGCACCATGCGCTCCACCTTCGCCACCCGGGCGCGCGGAAGCCCCGTCCGGCGGACGATCTCGACGACACCCTGGTTGAGCTCGATGCCGCGAAGGATGCGGTCGAGGTCGGCGTAGGTGACCCCCAGCTCCCCCTCGTCGGTCTGCCCAGGCCGGAGCCCGGCGCTCGGAGGCTTGCGGACGATCGAGGGTGGAATCTTGAGGAAGCGGGCGAGCTCCCGCACCTGGGTCTTGTAGAGGTCCCCGATGGGCTGCAGGTCCACACCGCCGTCGCCGTGCTTGGTAAAGTAGCCGGTGAGGAGCTCCGACTTGTTGCCCGTTCCGCACACCAGGAACCCCCGCGCCTGCGCCTCGGCGTAGAGCACCGTCATCCTCGCCCTCGCCTTGGCGTTCCCGCTTGCCACGGCAGAAGGGCGGCGGCCGAGCACCCGACCCAGCCCCTCGATCAGCGGGCCGATGGGGCGCTCCAGCGGCTTGAGGCCCAGGGCACGGCAGACCAGCCGGCCGTCCCGCAGGTCCCGGGGGTTGGAGTCGGGTGCGGGCATGAGCACAGGCACGACGGCCCGCTTCCCGAGGGCCCGCGCCGCGAGAGCCGCGACGACGGCGGAGTCGAGACCCCCCGACATCCCCACCATGACCCCCTTCGCTCCCGCGGCCTCGACGTGGCGCTGCAGGAACGCCTCGACGATGGCGCTCCACTCCTCGGCCGCCTCGGGGGTGCGGAAGGCCACGGCCCGCCGAGGGGGAGGTGCTTCTTTGAACTGGCGCCAAAGCCCTCAAGGGGCCCTCCCTGCCTTCCCCGGTCCGTGAAGGTCGCCCTTTGGTCCGCCTCGCCTCGGCTGGGGAACGTGGCGGCCAACGTCGAGACGGTCGCCAAGGCGGTTCTCGGGAAGGAGGCCGACCTGGTGGTCTTCCCCGAGATGTTCCTCACCGGCTACGCCATCGGCGACGACGTCCAACGCCTCGCCCTGCGCCCCGACGATTCCCGCCTCGCCCCGCTGCTCGCGGCCTGTCGTAAAGCCAAGGCGCACGCCATCGTGGGAACCCCCCGCACCCCGCGGCGCGGCATCACCCACAACTCCGCTCTCCTGGTCGCCCCCGACGGTGCGGTGTCCTGGTACGACAAGCGGGCGCTCGCCACCTTCACCACCTTCGACGAGGGGCGCCACTTCACCCGCGGCTCCTCCTCGCCGGTGTGGGAGACGCCGCTCGGCCGAATCGGCATCGGCATCTGCTACGACCTCTACTTCCCGGAGTTCCAGAAGCGCCAGGTCCTCGAGGGGGCGGACATCCTCGTGAACATCAGCGCCAGCCCGGCGACGAGCCGCCGCTTCTTCGAGACCCTCCTCGAGGCGCGCGCGGTGGAGAACGCCTGCTTCTCCCTCTACAGCAACAACGTCGGCGCCCAGGACGGCATCGTCTTCTGGGGCGGCGCCCGCGCCGTCGGCCCGCGCGGCCAGCTCCTCAAGGAGGTCAAGCCCTACAAGCAGGGCCGCGCCGTCGTGGACCTCGACATGGACGACCTGCGGGCGGCGCGCGAGTTTCGGCCCACCCTGCGGGACTCCGACCCCAAGGATGTCGAGGCGGTGGACCGGCTCCAGAGGTCCAAGCCGGCCGGGCGCCGCGCGCGCCGGCGGCCACGGCCATGAGGGTCCTGGCCCTCCTCTCCGGCGGCAAGGACTCGGTGTGCGCCGTGGAGACCGCGCGCGGCTTCGGCTGGGACGTGGTGGCGGGGCTCACGCTGGTCCCGGCCGAGGACGACGCCTGGATGTTCCACACCCCCAACCTCGCCGCCGTGCGGGGCGTGGCCCTTTGCCTAGGCCTGCCGCTCCTGGAGGCGCCGTGCCGCAACGGCGAACTCGAGGAGGTCGAGGACCTCGAGGCGGCGGTCGCCGCGGTGAAGCAGCCGCTCGCCCTCGACGGCCTCGTCTCGGGGGCGCTCGCCTCGGAATACCAGCGCATCCGCATCGAGCGGGTCGGCCACCGCCTCGGCCTCAAGACCTTCGCTCCGCTCTGGCACAAGGAGCTTCGCGGCTACCTGCGGAGCCTTCTCGCCGGAGGCTGGGACATCCGGTTCAGCCGGATCGCCGCGGGGGGCATCCCGCCCGAGTGGGCGGGGGAGCGCCTGACACCGGAGCGGCTCGGCGCGTTGGAGAGGATGGCGAGCCGCCCCCACGTCGCCGGCGAGGGCGGGGAGTACGAGACCCTCGTCCTCGACGCCCCGTGC
>DATDQC010000206.1:0-8076 GCA_035292455.1 Thermoplasmatota archaeon | reverse complement strand
GCTCGTTCCAGCCGCCGGGTCGGCCGCGCCGACGCCCGCCGTCTCCGCCAGTCCCTCGACGGTCGCGGGGCCGGCGGCGAGCCCGGCGATGCGGGCCTACTTCGAAAGGCTCCACGAGGAGGCGATGCGCGCCTACGCCGTCGCGCGCGCGGCCCGGGCCAGGGGGAAGGACCCCAGCCTCGACGTGGAGATCCCCCCCGCCGAGGACCTTGCCGCCCGCGTCGAGGCGCAGGTCGGGCCCCCCGGCATCGCGGCCCGCATCCGCGCCGCGACGGTGAAGCTCGGCAACCGCGAAGTCGTTTCGCTCCACGTCGCCCGCGAACTCGCCACCGAGATGGCCGCCGCAGGAGCTTCGCGCGAGAAGGTCCTCGACCAGGCGGTGCGCACCGGGCTCTCCATCCTCACCGAGGGGGTCCTGGTGGCTCCGCTCGAAGGCATCGCCGAGGTTCGCATCGGCCACAACATGGACGGCACCGACTACGTGGACATGTACTTCGCCGGCCCCATCCGGGCCGCGGGCGGCACCGCGCAGGCGATGAGCGTCCTCCTGGGCGACCTGGTGCGGCGCCAGCTCGGCATCGGCCGCTACGCCCCCACCGACGCCGAGGTGGAGCGCTACAAGGAAGAGGTGCCGGCGTACAAGCAGGCCGCCAACCTGCAGTACACCCCCAACGCCAAGGAGGTCGAGCTCATCGTCCGCAACTGCCCG
Organism: Thermoplasmatota archaeon; assembly: GCA_035292455.1. Taxonomy (GTDB): domain Archaea; phylum Thermoplasmatota; class E2; order JACPAO01; family JAHFTW01; genus DATDQC01. The sequence goes on along the minus strand of DATDQC010000206.1, from coordinate 7,367 downwards.
GTCTGCCTCAACGGCGAAGGCACCGGCGACGAGGAGGTCACCGGCAACCGCGACCTGCCCCGCGTCGAGACCAACCAGCTCCGCGGCGGCGCCTGCCTGGTCCTCGCCGAGGGGCTGGTCCTCAAGGCCCCCAAGGTCCTCAAGCACGTCGAGGCGCTCGGCCTCGAGGGCTGGGGCTTCCTCAAGGAGTTCCTCAAGAAGGGCGAGAAGGGGGACGCGGCCGCTCTCGGGGCGGACGGCATCCCCGAGATCGCCCCCAACACGAAGTTCACCCAGGAGATCATCGCGGGCCGCCCGGTGTTCGGCCACGCCAGCCGGCCCGGCGGGTTCCGGCTCCGCTACGGCCGGGCCCGCACCGGCGGCCTGGCCGCCACCGCGGTCCACCCGGCCACCATGGTCGCCGTGGACGACTTCCTCGCCGTGGGCACGCAGATGAAGGTGGAGCGCCCCGGCAAGGGCACCGTCGCCACCCCGTGTGACGAGGTGGAGGGTCCCGCGGTCCTCCTGCGCTCCGGCAGCCTGGTGCGCATCCACACCGTCGAGGAGGCGCGGGCCCTGCGCCCCGCGGTGCAGGAGATCGTGGACCTTGGCGAGATGCTCATCCCGTTCGGGGAGTTCGCGGAGAACAACGCCCACCTGCCGCGGTCGCCGTGGTGCCTGGAGTGGTGGCAGGCCGAGATGGAGGCCGCCGGGCAGGGAGCGCAGGCGGCGGCTGCCACCGGGAGGTCGGGGGAGGCGATGGTGGCCCTCGCCGAGACGACCGGCGTCCCGCTCCACCCCGACGCCACGCTTTTGTGGCACGACCTCACCCTCCTGGATATCCGCGAGCTCGGGGAGTGGGTCAAGGCCAAGGGAGCGTGGCAGGGCGGCACGCTCTCCTTGCCCGTCGAGGCGGGGCCCAAGGACCTCCTCGTCCGGCTCCTCGCCCTGCACGCGGTGGAGGGCGGCGACCTCCGCATCGAGCCGCGCCTGGCGCTCCCGCTCCTGCGGTGCCTCGGCCTCGACGCCGTGGAGGGGCGCGTCGTGGACACGCCGCGTCGCCGCATCCTCTATGATCCCTGCCAACCCGACCTGCCGGTGCGCTACCCGACGGTGGAGTTGGTCTCCAGGCTGGCGGGTTTCCAGGTCCGGCCCAAGGCGCCGTTTCGCATCGGCGCCCGCATGGGGCGCCCCGAGAAGGCCGACGCCCGCCGGATGGCGCCGCCCCCGCACGGCCTCTTCCCGCTCGGGCAGGCGGGCGGCGTGCAGCGCCTCGTCTTCGACGCCGCGGAGCAGGGAACCGTCGAGGTCGAACTGGGGGAGCGGCAGTGCAAGGCGTGCGGCCGTCGCCACTGGCGCACCTTCTGCGACTGCGGCGGCACCACCGTCCCCCTCCGGCGCGGCGGCCACCCCGGCGAGCGCCCCACCACGGCGCTCGACGTGCGGGGCGAGGTGGAGCGGGCCCGGAAGGCGCTCGCCCTCGACCGCATGCCGGAGGCCGTGAAGGGGGTCCTCGGGGTCATCAACCGCGACAAGGTGCCCGAGCCGCTCGAGAAGGCGCTCCTCCGGGCCCGCCACGACGTCTCGGTGTTCAAGGACGGCACCGTCCGCTTCGACATGACCGACGTCCCGCTCACCCACTTCCGCCCGCGCGAGGTGGGGACACCGGTCGCCCGCCTCCGCGAGCTTGGCTACACCCACGACGTCCAAGGCCGCCCGCTCGAGGGGGACGGGCAGATCCTGGAGCTCCGGGTCCAGGACATCATCGTGGCGGAGTCGTGCGGCGACTACCTCCTTCGCGCCTCGCGTTTCCTCGACGACCTCCTGACGCGCTTCTACGGCCTCCCGGCGTTCTACGGCTGCGAGAAGCGGCGCGACCTGGTCGGCCACCTCGCCATCGGACTCGCCCCGCACACCTCGGGCGGCGTCCTCTGCCGCATCATCGGCTACACCAAGGCCCAGGTCCACTTCGCCCACCCCGTCTACCACGCCGCCAAGCGCCGCAACTGCGACGGCGACGAGGACGCCGTCCTCCTGCTCCTGGACGGCCTGGTGAACTTCAGCCGCGCCTATGTGCCGGACAAGCGCGGCGGCCTCATGGACCTCCCCCTCCTCCTCTCGACCCGGCTCGACCCCAACGAGGTGGACAAAGAGGCCCACAACGTGGACACCCTTTCGCGCTACCCGCTGGAGTTCTACCGCGCCACGATGCGGCACCCCCCCGCGAAGGAGGTCGCCAAGACCATGGGGCTGGTCGAGGCCCGCATCGGGACCCCGGCCCAGTACGAGGGGTACGGCTTCACCCACGACACCCGCGACATCTCGGCCGGCCCCGCGGAGAGCGCCTACAAGACCCTGGGGAGCATGATGGAGAAGATGACGGCGCAGATGGAGCTCGCCCGCAAGATCCGCGCCGTGGACGAGATGGACGTCGGGGCCAAGGTCATCGGCACACATCTTCTGCCTGACCTCATGGGCAACCTCAAGGCGTTCAGCAAGCAGAAGGTCCGCTGCCCCAAGTGCAACCGCAAGTTCCGCCGCATGCCCCTCAAAGGCGTCTGCCTGGGCTGCGGCAACGAGAACCTCACCCTCACCGTGCACGAGGGCTCCGTCCGCAAGTACCTCGAGGTCTCCAAGGAGATTGCGGTGCGCTACAAGATTGACGCCTACACCCACCAGCGCATCCTGCTTCTGGAGCAGGCGGTGGAGTCGCTGTTCCAGAACGACAAGGTAAGGAAGTCGAAGCTGACGGATTTTCTCTGAGCGGGCGCGCTAGGTTTCGGGGCAACCTGGAAGTCCGCCCGTTCACCGGCGCCGGATGGCGATCGTCATCATCGTCACGAGCAGCAGGGCGACCACGCCTCCCATGCCGAGCACCCACGGCACCCACGACGGGGAACCCTGCGACACGGTGCCGTCCTCCTCCTGAAGTCCGGCGTGCAGCGGGTCGCTGCCGGAAGCGATCTCCTCGCCATCGGGCACGCCGTCGTCGTCGGAGTCGCGGGCCCGTGCGTCCGTGCCCAACACCTCTTCCCTTGCATCGCACACCCCATCCTGGTCGAAGTCCAGCACCCGCAACTCGCAGGTGCTGAACTCCACCGGCTCCGATGCCGTACTGGACTGGGGTTGGAACACGGCAGGGGCGCTTGCGTCGAGCACCGCTTCGACGCGGTAGGTGTGCTCCTCGCCGACGGGGAAGGCGGCATCCGTGAATTCGTACGACGTCGATCCAGGCGCGTACTGCACCACGCCCACCAGCGTCGGGGTCGAGAAGCGCCACACCCGGTAGAGATCCACGCGGTCATCGTCGGGGGCCACCCACGACACCACGACGCTTCCGCGGCCGTCGGACTCCACGGTCACGTCCTCGACGCGGTAGTCGGGGTCCAAGGGGTCCAGGGGGTCGGTTCGACCCTGGACCTCCAGACCGTCGCGGCGCTCGTCGCCATCGCTGTCCGGTTCCTTGGGGTCCGTTCCAGCCGCCTCCTCGTCCAGGTCCGATAGGGAGTCGTTGTCGTCGTCGGTGTCCTCGTTGTCGCCTTCGCCGTCATCGTCCGCGTCGCTGGATTCGTTGCGGCGCGTGGGGAACGCATCCTCACGGTTGGCAACCCCATCGCCATCCGCGTCCCCAAGCGGCCCATCCTCCGGGTCACCATCACACGCATCACCGTCGCTGTCCCCGTCGCCGTTGGCCTGGTTCACGTTGGCCGCGTTGGGGCAGTTGTCGGAGCTGTCCCCCAACCCGTCGCCGTCGGTGTCGAAGGTCTGCGTGGCGTCGTCGGGGAAGTCGTCGCTGGCGTTGCCGACCCCGTCGCCGTCGCGGTCCCCATCGCAGATGTCGCCCACGAGGTCGCCGTCGGCGTCGAGCTGGGCGGCGTTCGCGGTGCCGGCGCAGTTGTCCGCGGCGTCCCCCACGCTGTCGTGGTCAGCGTCGAAGGACTCGGAGGCGTCGTCGGGGAAGAGGTCGCTTGCGTTGCTGACTCCGTCGCCGTCGCGGTCATCGTCGCAGGCGTCCCCAACGTGGTCCCCATCCGCGTCGAGTTGGTTGGTGTTCACGGTGGTGGGGCAGTTGTCGAAGGGGTCGCCGACGGTGTCGGCGTCGGTGTCGGGGAAGGGCACGTCGTCGCAGGCGTCGCCGAGGCCGTCGCCATCCGAATCGAGTTGCGAGGGATTCGCCGTCGAGCGGCAGTTGTCGAGGAAGTTGCGCACCCCGTCGCCGTCGAGGTCGCCTTGCGGCCCGTCTTGTAAGGCGGCGTCGCAGGCGTCGCCGCGGCCGTCCGCGTCGCCGTCGGCTTGGTTGGCGTTGGCGGTGGTGGGGCAGTTGTCGAAGGGGTCGCCAACGCCATCCAGGTCGGTGTCGGGGATGAGGAGGATCTGGACCTGCGCGGTCGCGGTGGCTCCGAGGCTGTCGCGGACCGTGTAGGTGAAGGTGAGGCTGTTGGTGGCGGTTGCGGCGGCGCGGACGAGGATGGCGTCGCTTTGGGCCGTGAACTGGTCGAGGAAGGCGGGGTTGGGGTTCGTCATCGGGGTGACGACCTCGATGGCGTCCGCGTCGGGGTCGGCGTCGTTTTGGAGGACGTCGAGGCGGAGGCTTTGGCTGCGCACCACGCGGTAGACGTCGTTTCCGGCGATGGGTGCGTCGTTGTCGGCGTCGATGGTGTAGGTGTGCTGGAAGGGCTGCGTGGGGGGTGTGCCGAGCACCACGGCGGGGTCTGTGCCGCCGGGGGCTTGGAGTTCGATGCCAAGGACCTCCGCCGTGGTGGCGTCGCCGTTGGCGTACACCGTGACGCGGGTGCTCTTCGCGGTCTCGCCGGGTTGGAAGACGAGGCTGCCGGGGAGGGTGATGTCGTAGTCGCTTCCGGCCGTTGCGAGGGTGCCGGGCGGGGTGAAGGCGTCGTAGGGGAGGGTGACGATGCGGCCGCTGGGGGCGCTGAGGCGGACGTCGAGGTCGACTTGGGAGAGGGACTCCGAGCCGCGGGTTGCAGCCTGCGCGAAGTAGGCGACTGGCGGGGCGTCGTTGTCCTGGAGCGTGACGACGCGGGGGACGCCGCTGGCGACGTAGGCCGCGTCGGTTCCGAGGGTGACGGTGACCGATTCGGCTCCCTCGTCGAGGGCGTCGTCCAGGGCCGCGACGCTCAGGGTGGCGCTGGCGCTTCCGGTGGGGATGGTGAGGGTGCCGGGGTCCACAACGTCGGCGGTCGCCCCCGTGAGCGTGTAGCGGATCCATAGCGGCTCGCCGAGGTCTCCGGCGGTGCGCGTGAAGGTGACACTCCCGGCGCTTCCGTCTTCGGCGGCGTTGGGGTTGGTGAGCGTGGTGGTGACGGTGGGCAAATCGTCGTCCCGGATGACGATGGTGCGGCTGGCGGGTCCCTGGAGGACGGCGTTGGTGACGTCGGTGAGGACGAGCGTGAGGGTCTCGTCGGGCTCGTCGGTGGCGTCGTTGGTGACCGCGATGGCGAAGGTCGCCGAGGTGACGCCGGGGTTCAGGGTGACCAGGGTGGGCGCGCCGCCGACGCTCCATCGGAAGGAGGCGGCCAGGTTGGTGGCGCCGCGGAGGGTGACGGGGATTTCGAGGTTGCCCACGGACTCGGGGACCCAGGCGGGTTCGCTCACGACCAGGATGGGTCCGGCGTCGTCGTCGAGGAGTGTAACCTGGCCCACGGCGTCGCCCTGGAGCCCCACCGCGCCGCCGCCTTCGAAGGTGGCCGAGGTGACCTCCAGCGTGAAGGCCTCGTTGGGCTCCTCGGCGCCGTCGCCCAGGATTCGGTACGGCAGGGCGCTCAGGGTCTGCAGCGGAGGCACCGTGAGGGAGCCGCCGGCCGAGGCGAAGTCGGCGCCGTCCGTGGCGGTCCCGCTGTGGAGGACGTAGTTGACGGTCACGGCCCGCGAGGAGAGGCGGGTGAGTTGGATGGGGAGCGCGTTGGTGACCTCGGTGCCCCCCTCGTCGGTGGACTGGTCGAGGACCACCAGTTCGGTGGTGTCATCGTCCTGGAGGTTCGCGGTGGCCGTCAGGGTGGAGAGGCCGCCGGAGAAGACCGCGCCGGAGCCCGCGAGGTTGCTGAGGGTGAGCGTGAAGGTCTCGGGGGTGGGGGGCTCGTCAAAGAGGTCGCCCAGGATGGGTACCAGGATGTCGGTGCTCGAAGTGCCGGCGGCGAAGTCGAGGTGGCCGGAGACCGACTCGTAGTCGTTCCCCGCCGTGGCCGTGCCGGCCGCGGTCGCGTAGTCGAGGGATACCGAGGCCGCGGGGACAGGGCTCAGGGTGACGGTGAAGGCGGCGTTGCTGGATCCGGTGTCCCCCTCGGTGGGGCTGATGTTCGCCACCGAGATGACCGGGACATCCTCATCCTGGATCGTGAGGGTGTGGACGGTGGTGGTCGCTCCAAGGGCGGAGCCGCCGCCGCTGGGGGCGGTGAGGGTAAGGACGACCGTCTCGTCGAGTTCGTCGAGGGCGTCCGCCATCACCGGGACGACGATGTTCACCGACGTGGAGGAGGTGGTGACCGAGCCGCTCGCCAGGTCATGGTCCACTCCGCTTCCGCTGGCGGTCCCGCCGACCTGGTAGTTGATGGTCACCGTGCCGGTCGGGGTGGCGGAGAGGGAGACCGCGACGTTGACGTTGGTGGTGCCGGCGGCGGGTTCGCCGACCGAGGAGGAGGCCTGGACGAAGTTGACCAGGGCCGCGGGCGGTGGCGTGTTGACCGTGACACTGACGGAGCAGTCGTCGGTGCCGCCCTCCTCGTCGGTGACCCGGAACCCGAACGTCCGGGCGCCCGGGGTGGCGAAGCCCGCGTGGCTATAGGTCGCGGTGGTCGGCTCATCCGGGTCGTCCGCCGTCCCGAAAAGGCCGTCGTTGTCGAGGTCCCAGGCGTAACTGAGGCTGCCGCCGTCGGGGGCGGGGTCCGAGCTGGGCGTGGCGTCGGCCGCGACGCTGCGCAGGTCGAAACCGGTGTTGGTGTTCACGCTTGCGACGCTCGGGGAGCACTGCGCGTCGGGGAGGATGTTGGTGACCTCGATGGTCGCTGGAGCGGAGAGGGTCTCGGCGCCGTCGGAGTCTCGCACGAGGAGGGCGGAGGTGAAGGTGCCGACGGCGTTGTAGACGTGCGTGGTGGACGACGGCACTCCGGCGTCGAACGAGCCGACCAGGAACCGGAAGTCCCCCGCGTTCACGGCGCCGCCAGCGCTGACATCCCCGTACACGTCATCGTTGAGGTCCAGCGTCCCGGTCGGGGCGCGGTCCACCCGGAGCACGGGGACGGCTCCGTTGACGGTGGCGCCGACGTCCGCGTCGAAAGGACCGACGCGGCTGCCGGCCGCCAAGGTGCCGACCGCGGTGAGGCGGACGTCTCCGTTGCCCACGGCGCCAGCGTTGCCGGTGCCTTGGTCCGCGT
>DATDQC010000205.1:0-3639 GCA_035292455.1 Thermoplasmatota archaeon | reverse complement strand
CAGCCCGCTTGGTCCGCTGGGTGGTTCGCGGTTTGCCCGGGCGGCCGCGCATGGGGCAATGTCCGGTGCGAGCCTCCATCGCTTTGGGGGATTCGTCCGAGTTGACATGTCCTGTGGGGATTGAGAGGGGCCCTGGCCGGTTCCAAACCCTCAAGAGCCCCCACCTCTTCTCCGCTAGGGTTGGCGGGTGGGCTAACGCCTTTATACCCCCCCCGCGTCGGCGCACGAGCACCGGGACTCTCCAAGGTAGGCTGGGCCATCCCGGCAACCCTGGGGATCGAGGAGACGCCGCAAGGCCGAGGCTCGGAGCATCTGCAGGGTGACGCCGTGAGTGAAGAGGTCCGCTTCAACGTCCTGAACCATGTGAACGTCCCGCTGCACGAAGTGCTCGCGGACGAAGAGGTCGCTGCCCTCCTGAAGCGCTACAACATCGTGCGCGAGCAGCTCCCCAAGATCAAGTCCACCGACCCCGCGGCGCGCGTCATCAACGCCCAGGCCGGCCAGGTCGTCAAGATCATCCGGCGCAGCCCCACCGCGGGCACCGCCACCGCCTACCGACTCGTCGTCGAGGCCATCTGAGGAGGAGAAGACCATGCGCGAACTTGTCGACGCCTTCTACGCCGAACGCTCCATCGTCAACCACCACATCGCGAGCTACAACGACTTCCTGTCGCACCGGCTTCAGCACGTCATCGACAACATCCGCATCGGTGACGACGATACCTCCGAGCGCGGCGTCGTGCAGACCGACATCGAGGGCTACTACATCAAGCTCGGGAAGATCAGCATCGCGAAGCCCGTGGTCAAGGAGGCCGACGGCTCGCTTCGCCCCCTCACCCCGATGGAGAGCCGCCTCCGCAACCTCACCTACCAGGCCCCGCTCACCCTTGAGTTCATCCCGGTCATCGACGGCATCGAGCACGAGCCCGAGCTGGTGAACGTCGGCCGCCTGCCGGTGATGGTCCACTCCAGCCACTGCAACATCACGCGCAAGGTCCTCGAGGAGACCGAGGGCCGCCCCCTCTCCGACGACGAGTACAAGGCCAAGCTGGTGGACCTCCAGGAGGACCCCCTCGACCCGGGAGGCTACTTCATCAGCAACGGCACCGAGCGCGTCCTCATCACCCTCGAGGACCTCGCCCCCAACCGGGTCCTCGTGGAGAAGGCGAGCCGCTACGGCGCCGACGTCGAGATCGCCAAGGTGTTCTCGCAGCACGAGGGCTACCGCGCCCTCGTCGTCGTCGAGCGCAAGAAGGACGGCGACCTCATGGTCACCGTGCCCTCCGCCTCCGGCCAGATTCCCCTCGTCGTCCTGCTGCGGGCCCTCGGCATGGAGTCGGACGAGGAGATTGTCCACGCCATCCAGAGCGACCCCCAGATGGAGCCGCTCATCCTGGGCAACATCGAGTCGGCCGCCGAGGAGTACGGCGTCACCACCCGCGAGGACGCCATCGCCTACCTTGGGAAGCGCCTCGCCGGCGGCCAGGCCAAGGAGTACCGCGTCAAGCGCGTCGAGGCCCTCATGGACCGCAACCTCCTGCCTCACCTTGGGCAGGAGCCGGAGGACCGCATCACGAAGGCCATCTTCCTCGCCCGCATGGGCCAGGCGGTCTTCGAGCTCTTCCTCGGCCTCCGCGAGGAGGACGACAAGGACCACTACGCGAACAAGCGCCTCAAGCTCGCGGGCGACCTCATGGAGGACCTCTTCCGCGTCGCCTTCATGGCGCTCTGCAAGGACCTCAAGTACCAGCTCGAGCGCGCCCACGCCAGGAACCGCGACGTCAAGATCCAGACCGCGGTCCGGGCTGACGTCCTGACGCAGCGCCTGCTGCACAGCCTGGCGACGGGCAACTGGGTCTCCGGCCGCGCCGGCGTCTCCCAGCTCCTCGACCGCACCAGCAACCTGGCGGCGCTGTCGCACATGCGCCGCGTCACCAGTCCCCTCACCCGCAGCCAGCCCCACTTCGAGGCGCGCGACCTGCACTCCACGCAGTGGGGGCGCCTATGCCCCAACGAGACGCCGGAAGGCCCCAACTGCGGCCTGGTGAAGAACCTCAGCCTGTGCGTCGAGATCTCGGAGGGCTTCCCCGAGCGCGAGGTCGAGCGCGTCCTTCGCGACTTCGGTCTCCGCCCCGTCGAGCGCGATTCCAAGGAGGCCCAGGTCTACCTCAACGGCGACCTCGTCGGCCTGCACGGCGACGCCCCCGACCTCCTCAAGCGCCTCAAGGAGCGCCGCCGCGCCGGCCTGCTCTCGAACGAGGTCAACGTCTACCACGACGAGGACAAGAGCGCCGTCTACATCAACTGCGACGCGGGCCGCGTCCGGCGCCCGCTCCTCGTGGTCGAGCACGGCAAGCTCAGGTTCAACAAGGAGTACCAGAAGGACGTCAAGGACCGCCGCCTGAAGTGGTCCGACCTCATCAACGAGGGCGTCATCGAGTACATCGACGCCGAGGAGGAGGAGAACCTCCTCGTCGCCCTTCGGCCCGAGGACGTCGCGAAGGACCACACGCACTGCGAGATCGACCCCATGATCATCCTCGGGATCGGCTCCAGCCTGGTGCCCTACCCCGAGCACAACTCAAGCCCCCGCATCACCATGGGCGCCGGCATGGGCAAGCAGAGCCTCGGCTTTGGGGACGCCAACTACCGCATCCGCCCCGACACCCGCGGGCACCTCCTGCACGGACCGCAGGCGCCCATCGTGCAGACCCACCCGGGGAACTACCTGCACTTCAACGAGCGCCCGGCCGGGCAGAACTTCGTGGTCGGCGTCATGAGCTTCCACGGCTACAACATGGAGGACGCCATCGTCATGTCGAAGGCCTCCATCGAGCGCGGCCTCGGACGCAGCACCTTCTTCCGCACCTACTCGACGGAGGAGCGGCGCTACCCCGGCGGCCAGGAGGACCGCTTCGAGCGCCCCGACCCCGAGTGCCGCGGCGTGCGGCCGGAGGAGATGTACGCCTACATCGAGGAGGACGGCCTCATCAGCCCGGAGCGCCCCGTCCAGGGCGGCGACGTCCTCATCGGCAAGACCAGCCCGCCCCGCTTCCTTGAGGAGCCCACCGACTTCCTGACGCCCCAGAAGCGCCGCGAGACCTCGGTCACCGTGCGCCACGGCGAGATGGGCTACGTCGACACCGTCATGCTCACCGAGTCGGTGAACGGCTCGCGCATGGTCAAGATCAAAGTGCGCGACCAGCGCATCCCGGAGCTGGGCGACAAGTTCGCCTCCAAGCACGGCCAGAAGGGCGTGCTCGGGCTCATCGTGCCCCAGGAGGGCATGCCGTTTGATGAGGAGGGCCTCACCCCGGACATCGTGGTGAACCCCCACGCCATCCCGAGCCGCATGACCGTCGCCCACGTGCTCGAAATGATCGGCGGCCTCGTCGGATCGGCCGAGGGCCGCTTCATCGACGGCACCGCCTTCTCGGGCGCCGACAGCGAGGAGGTCCTCCGCGCAGCCCTGCTGAAGAACGGCTTCAAGCACAACGGACGGCGCCGCCTGCACGACGGCCAGACCGGCCGCATGTTCGAGGTCGACATCTTCGTCGGCTGCATCTACTACCAGAAGCTCCACCACATGGTGGCGGGCAAGATCCACGCCCGCAGCCGCGGCCCGGTGCAGATCCTCAC
>DATDQC010000204.1:0-4346 GCA_035292455.1 Thermoplasmatota archaeon | reverse complement strand
AGGACCTGGAGGATGGAGGAGAGCGTGGTCTTCTTCATGTGCGGGCAGAGGACGCACTGGCCGTGCACCCGCATCCCCGGAATCTCGGCGCGCAGGCGGTCCGCGGTGCCGCACTCCGTGATGGGCATGACGTCCACCCTGCCATCCGCCTCAAGGCGGCGGGCGTAGTCCATCATCCCCTCGGTCGAGCCGACGTAGTCCGCCTCCGCGAGTACGTTGGGGGCGCATTCGGGGTGGGCGAGGATGACCAGGCGGCGCCCCTCGGCGGCCACGGCGTCGCGCCAGGCGCGGGCGGACGCGGCGGTGAACTGGACGTGCACCTCGCACTCGCCGTCCCAGACGTGGACCTTCTTGACGCCGGCGAGCTCGCGCTGGAGGTGGGCCCCCATGTACTTGTCGGGGAGGAAGACGAGTTCCTTCCCGGGGAGCCGGCGCGCGATGTCGAGGTAGTTGGAGGAGGTGCACACCACGTCGCAGGCGGCCTTGACGTCGGCCGAGGTGTTGACGTAGCCCATCACGGGGACGCCGGGGTGCCTGCGCCGCAGGCTTGCCACGTCGCGCCGGGTGATGCCGTCGGCGAGGCTGCACCCCGCGGTGGGCTCCGGGATGAGCACCGTCTTGCCGGGGTTGAGGATCTTGGCAGTCTCCGCCATGAAGCGCACCGAGGAGAAGACGATGGTGGACTGCGTCGCCTTCATCGCCTGCTTGGAGAGGCCGTAGGAGTCCCCCACGGCGTCGGCAACACCGTACACGATGTCGGGGGTCTGGTAGGAGTGGGCAAGGAGGATGGCGTCGCGCTCCGCCTTGAGCGCGTTGATCTCCAGCGTGAGCGGGGCGATGAGGCGGCACATCCCGGCACCCCAAAGCTGCGGCTGGCGGATGGCCGACTCCAGGCGGCTTGCCTCGCGCCCGACCTCGGCCTCGCTCCAGCGCCCGGGCACGGCGGACGGCGCCGGGCGGGAAGGCGGGGGTCGCTTCGTCTCCAGGAGGGGGGCCATCCTTGGTCCTCGCCTCCGCTCTAGGGCAGGACCTAGAAAACGGTTGGCGTGGAGGAAACCTCCAGGGTGGGCCCCCTGGCCCCTCCGGGCGACCGCTTCCCTCAAAGGCGGTGGGGCTGTCGCGGAGCCGTCCGATGGCCTTCGACATCCTCGACCGCGCCGCCGCGGGGCGGCTCGGGCGCTTCACGACACCGCACGGCAAGGTCACGACGCCAGCACTCATGCCCGTCGTCAACCCCAACCTCAAGCTGGTCGCCCCCGCCGAGATGAAGAGCCTGTTCGGCGCCGAGATCCTCATCACCAACTCCTACGTCCTCCACAAGCACGATGCGCTGCGGCAGCGGGCGCTCCGGGAAGGCGTCCACAAGGTCCTCGGCTGGGACGGCCCCGTCATGACCGACTCCGGGACGTTCCAGATGTACGTCTACGGCGACGTCGAGGTGCAGCCCGAGGAGATTGTCCGCTTCCAGTCCGCCATCGGGGTGGACGTCGCGACCTGCCTCGACCTCTTCGTCACCCCCGACGCCTCGCGCGCCGACGCCGAGCGCGCCGTGCGGGAGACCGTGGAGCGGACGCGCGCCTCAGTGGCGCACAAAGGGGCGTCGCTCCTCAACGCCACGGTGCAGGGCGGCACCTTCCTCGACCTCCGCTCGGCCTGCGCCGAGGCGTACCGCGGCCTCGACGTGGACTACCACACCATCGGCGGCGTCGTGCCGCTCATGCAGGAGCAACGCTACACCGAGCTTGCGGAGGCCATCCTGTGGAGCCAGCGCGCCCTCCGCAAGGACCGCCCGGTCCACCTCTTCGGCGCCGGCCACCCCCTGGTCTTCCCGCTCGCCGTCGCCCTCGGCTGCGACCTCTTCGACTCCTCCTCGTACGCCAAGTACGCCAAGGACGGCCGCATGATGTTCGCCGACGGCACCTCGAGCCTCGCCGACCTCGCGGAGCTGCCGTGCGCCTGCCCGGTGTGCGCCAGGCACGGCGCCGACGGCCTCAAGGCGCTCCCGCCGGCGGAACGCGAGCGCGCCCTCGCCGAGCACAACCTTCACACCTGCTTCGCCGACCTGCGGCGCATCCGTGTGGCCCTCAAGGAAGGGAGCCTGTGGGAGCTCGTCGAGCAGCGCGCCGCCTGCCATCCGCTCCTTGCCGCCGCGACCCGCAAGGTCGGCGAGCCGGCGTACCAGCGCTGGCTGGAGCGCCGCGAGCCGGTGAGCCACACCCGCGCCCTGCGCTACACCGGCCACCTCACCCACCGGCGCCCCATCTTCCACCGCATCCGCGAACGGCTGCAGTCGCGCCTCGTCCCGCAGGCGCCGGCCGTCGAGATGGCGGCCGACTCCGACTGGGCCAAGCGGGGCGAGCGGCGCATCGAGCTGGGGATGCACAAGGAGCCGGAGGGCAAGCCCTACCGCGACCGCCTGGGGACGCTCGATCCTGAGATGGAGCACGCCGTCGTCTGCGGTTTCGGGCCGGTCCCGGTCGGCCTTGACGAGTGCTACCCCTTCGCGCAGTCGGTCCTGCCGCGGCTTGGGGACCTCGACCGCGGCCACCTCGGCTGGGTGGGGGAGACCAAGGACCTCCTCCTCGAGGCGCACGGCTTCGTCCCCGCCATCCCCGGCCGCGGCGACCGGCACGGCAGGCTGGACCTGCTGCGGCTCCAGGTGGTCCGCACCGCGGACTGGCAGTTCGGAGCCGGTGCGGGTGCCGCGCTCACCGCCGGCGAGCTCCGCATCGAGACCTCGCGCTCGACCGGCAAGATCCGCACCGTGCACCTGGGGGACGAGCACATCCTCTCGCTGCGGGCCCATGACGGGCTCTTCACGCTCCGGCCCGCGGGGGGGCGAATCCTCCACCGCGCCCTGGCGGCGCCACGCAACCGCGTCGTGGTGGACTCCACGACGGCGGAGTTCCCGCGCCAGGGCAAGTCGGTCTTCGCCAAGTTCGTGAAATCCGTGGACGGCAAGCTTCGCCCGCACGACGAATGCCTGGTCGTGGACGAGCAGGACCGTCTTGTGGCGGTCGGTCAGCTCCTTTTGGCGCCCGACGAGGCTCCCGACTTCCGCGCCGGCATGGCGGTCAAGGTCCGCGAGGGTGTCGCGGGCTGAGAACGCGCGCCGACGCGGCGAAAAACGCCGCGTCCGCGCGGTTCAGGCGAAGGCGGGACGCAGGGCGCGCCCCTGTCCACCTACTTCCACGTGAAACCATGGGGTCGAGCCGCGGGCCGGATACGGTTATACCCTGGAGCCTGCATCGCCAAATCCCCGCCACGACACGACCTGGAAGACCGATAGAGCCGCTGGGAGGCGTGCACCCGGTCGCAACCCCCGGTCCTGTCGAGCGGCCTCTGGAGAATCCTCTGTGGTGGTCAACGACCTGTTTGGGCAGCTTCTGCAAGTCGAGCCCCTGTTTTCCAACAAGGAGGTCATGCGCGCCTCCTACACACCCGACGACCTGCCGCACCGCGACGCCGAGATCCGCGGCCTCGGGAGCCTCTTGGTCCCGGCGCTGCGCGGCGAGACGCCGAGCAACGTCTTCATCTACGGCAAGACCGGCACCGGCAAGACCGCCTGCGTCAAGTACGTCGGCAAGGAGCTCTCCACGAAGGGGCAGGAGATCGGCAAGCGGGTCAACCTCATCTACATCAACTGCGAGATCGTGGACACCCAGTACCGCGTCCTCCAAAACATCGCCAACCACTTCGTCCCCGCCGAGAACTGGAGCCACCGCATCCCCTTCACGGGCTGGCCCACCGACGAGGTGTACGAGGCCCTCCGGCGCTACGTGGACGGCTGGACCAAGACCGAGGAGAACAACCAATGGGTGCGGGACGCCGAGCGCCGCGCCGGCGAGGTCACCATCATCGTCCTCGACGAGGTGGACAAACTGAAGGGCGACGAGGTTCTCTACAACCTCACCCGCATCAACTCCGACCTCGAGTACAACAAGGTCAGCGTCATCGGCATCAGCAACGACCTCAAGTTCACCGAGTTCCTCGACCCGCGCGTCAAGAGCAGCCTGGGGGAGGAGTCCATGATCTTCGCCCCCTACGACGCGGCGCAGCTCCAGGACATCCTCACCCAGCGCGCCGGCATGGCCCTCAAGCCCGACATCCTCGAGGACGGCGTCATCCCGCTCTGCGCCGCCCTCGCCGCCCGCGAGCACGGTGACGCCCGGCGCGCCCTCGACCTGCTGCGGGTCGCCGCCGAGCTCTGCGAGCGCGACCGCCAGGCCAAGGTCGTCGAGGCGCACGTCCGGATGGCGCAGAACAAGATTGAGCTCGACCGCATCAGCGAGGTCGTGCGCACCCTGCCCGTGCAATCGAAGCTCGTCATCCTCGCCACCATCCTC
>DATDQC010000203.1:0-2531 GCA_035292455.1 Thermoplasmatota archaeon | reverse complement strand
GGCTCATGTCCTTGGGAAGGATGACCTGCGCCTTCCTCCGCAGGGTCGCGGTGAGGTCGGGCAGCGTCGGCGGCAGCAGGCGGCACGGCTTGCCCGCCACCTCGACGCGGGCCCCCCAAGTAGTGCCCACCCACCGGCCGGGGTCCACGATGCCGAGCCCCTTCTCCTTGCGGGCCCCCTTGCCGTCGGCCTCGACGAGGTGGCGATCGCCGGTCTCCAGCTCGAGCACCACGATGCGGTCGCCGGCGCGGATGGCGGTCATGCCTTCGGGAGCGCCGCCTGGATCTTCTTCTGCAAGGCCTGCGCCGACTCGCGGATGGCCTGCTCCTGCTTGGCGAGGCGGGTGAGGCGGACCTCGAGGGTCTCGAGGTCCTCCTTGAGGCGCGCCTCGGCGGCCGCCTTCCCTTTCTCCTGAAGGAGGAGCGAGCCGACGTTGCGGTAGACCGCGGCGCCGTCGGGGAGCTTTGCGAGGGCGTCGAGCGCCTCGGCGGTCTCCGCCTTGAGCATCTCGAACTGGGCGCGCTGGGCTGCCGCCTGCTGGAGCTGCGCGTTCATGGCCTGCAGGTTGGCGATCTCGCCTTGCAGCTTGGCGGGAAGGGCGTGTTCGGGCATCGCTGCGGCGACCCGGGGCGCGGTCTTGAAGGTTGGCCGAGGCCGCTTCCCCATCCCTTAAGATATCGAACCTGTTCACTCTGGTGGTGAACAGTGCATGGGAGGAATGACGGAGCTTCTCTTCCAGGTGGAGCTCCCCGAGTGGCCGCTCGCCGCCTTCACGCGGAGCGCCAAGAACTCCCGCGTCATCATGAACCACATCCGGTTCGACGAGGACCACTTCCCCATCCGCAACGTCTTCACCGTCCTTGCCGAGCGCGAGGATTACCTCAAGCTGCTCGCGACCCTGCGGGACCTCTACCACAACATCACGGTGCTCCGCGAGGACCCCCAAGCACTCTCCGTCCTCGTCGAGCCCGCCCCCGAGCGCATGAAGTTCCTCAAGGCCCCGTTCACCGCGGCCCTGCGGGCCCTTGGCCCCGACCGCATCCTGCGGCCCATCATCATCAAGGACGGCTGGATGACGGTGAGCATCATCACCGCCGCCAAGGTGGACGTGAGCGAGATCATCCGCAGCGCCGGGGAGTCGTTCAAGAAGGCCGGCCTCCAGATGAAGCTCATCCGCTGGGGTGAGTACAAGCCCGAGGACCACCCCATCGGCGACTACGAGGAGAAGCTCACCCCGAAGCAGGTCGAGATCGTCAAGATGGGGCTGGCGCTGGGATTCTACGACAATCCCCGCAAGTGCAACCTCGAGGGGCTCGCCAACGTCTTCGGCATCTCGAAGGCGGCGGCCCACAACCGGCTGAAGTCGGCGGAGAGGAAGATCCTCTCGAGCTACTTCTCGTAGGCCGCGAGGGAGTTCGCGTAGTACTCGACGAGGTCCCACCGCTCCGGCGCCGTGCGGAACAGGCCGTCCCTGCTGTGCCCGGGTCCGCCGTGGAGGAGCCGGCGCCGCGCCATGACGTCGAGGGCGCGGTCGAGGAGGTCGTCCAGGCCCTCCGACTCGCCAACCCCGAGCGAGACGGGAAGAAGCTCCTCGCGCTCGCCCGACGCTTGGCGCTCGCGCCGTTCCTGCCGTTCGCGCTCCCGGTCACGGTAGGGGTTGCCCACGAAGAGCGGTGCGCCCGCCGCCCGCAGCCGGTCCACCGCGACGCGCAGGGCGAGGATGACCTCGCCGCGGTCCACGCCGCGGACCATGCGCTCGCGTCCGATTGAACGCAAGGCAAGGCAGGCCACCGGGACCGGTGTCGCCGGGATGGTCCGCCCGATCTGCCCCAGGAGGTCCTCCCCGAAGGGCCGCAGCCGCTCCCACCTGGCATGGCGGTCGGGCTCCGCCAGGAAGGGAGGCTGCCTTGCGTACCAGGCGTCGAAGGCGACCGGCTCGCCGAAGTGGATGGCGCACACGCCGTGCTTCTTGAGGCGCTTGGCGAAGAAGCGGACGATGTTGACCGGGATGCCGTAGCTCGACTTGCCGACCATCACCGCGAGGCGGCGCAGGCGTTGGCCCAAGGCCCTGGACTCAGGCCGCACCCCCTTCGCCTCCGCCACCATGTTCTCGTCCTCGAATACGCGGTCGAAGTTGATGCCCACCGGGACGAAGACGAGGGGGCGCGTGAAACCCAGATCGAGCTTGGCGCGCGCCATCATGTCGAGGAGCCCGAGCTTGACCGGCCGCAGCCAGCCGTCGCGGGTGAGGCCCCCCTCGGGGAACATCGCCTGCGTCACCCCTTGCTTGGTGACGAGGTGGAGGTACGCCTCCAGCGTGCGGTGGTAGAGCGGGTCCCTCTCGCCGCGGCGCACGAAATAGGAGCCGAACGACTTGAAGAGCGCCTCGAGCGGCCAGACCCGCGCCCACTCCCCGACCGCGTAGGAGACCTGGAGCGACTTGGAGACCATGAACCCCGTCACCACGAAGTCGGCGTTGCTGCGGTGGTTGGAGACGAAGACCACGGCGGCCCCCGGCGGGATGCGGGCCT
>DATDQC010000202.1:0-2518 GCA_035292455.1 Thermoplasmatota archaeon | reverse complement strand
GAGGAACTGCGAGGCGCACCTCCGTTCCGACGACCTCCTCGTCCTCAACGCCGACATCGTCTCCGACATGGACCTCGCGGCACTTGTCGCGCTGCGCCGCACCGAGGACGCCCCCGGAGCCATCAGCCTGAAGGAAGTGCCTGCGGCCGACGTGGTGAACTTCGGTGTCATCCGGCCGGCGGGCGGGCCGGGCTGCGCCGAGGCGCCGGACGCCGTGCGCATCGCCGAGTTCGTCGAGAAGCCCAAGACGCCCCGCGAGGCCCCGAGCCGCCTCATCAACGCCGGCGCCTACGCCCTCGACCGTAAGGTGCTCGACCTCATCCCGCCCGGCCGCCTGGTAAGCCTGGAGAAGGAGATCTTCCCCCAACTCGTCAAGCCGGGTTTCTGGGGCCTGCCGTTTGCCGGTGCGTGGATCGATGTCGGCGACCCTGAGAGGCTGCGGGCCGCGAGCCGGCACCTCGACCCGGGCTACCGCTTCGGACCGGACGGCCGCCTCGCCTCCGACGCCCGCTTCGAGGAGTCGGTGGCGGGCCGGACGCTCGTCGTCGGCTCGCGGGCGGTCGTCCGCCGCTCGGTCCTGGGTGACAATGTCACCGTGCGCGCCGGCGTCGTGCTCGAGGACTGCGTGGTGGGGGACCGTGAAACCGTGGAGCGCTCGGCCAAGGGGGAACGGGTCTGGAGCCGGCCGCTTCCCGCCGGCTACCCGACCGGCCAGGTCGGCAACGCGCTCTGACCCCAGGATTCGGAAAATGTGCGCCAATCGCCTTATGGGCACCCGGGAGGTCCTTGCCGTGCCCGTCGGTCGGACGGAAGCCACCACACACGACCGAACGTTGCCGGTGCTCGCACCGGCCGCGGCCGGCCGCGGGCACTTTTTCCTCAACGTTCAAGGCCTTCGGCTGGGCGCGGCCACGGCGCCGGGCCGGCGGGGCCGTGCCACGATGGCGACGGAGTAGTTTGCCCATCGCGGCAGCCATCGCATGGGCAGCCCTTTCACGCGGGTGACGACGAAGCGCGCCTCAAGGGCGGCGAGCAGCGCCCGGTAATCGAAGCCCTTATGCTCGTGCCGTCGGACCTTGGAGCTGCGCCCGAGGAACCCCGCCAGCAGTTCGCCTCGCGCGTACGTGCGAGGCTCCCAGCCGCCGAGCCGCCGCACTACGTGCTTGGCGGCCAGCATGGGGCCGATCTCCACCGGGACCGTCACCAGGAGGGGTCCGTGCAGAACCTCGGCAAAGTAGTCGAGGTACGCCGCCGCAAGGGGGTCGGGGAGGTGCTCGAGGGTCTCCAGGCAGATGCCGGCGTCGAAGCGGCGCGACCGGTCGAGATCCTTGGGGTCCTTGCAATCGATGAACTCGACGCCAGGGCGGCCCTGCCAGCGCGAGCGGGCGCGGTCGAGGCCGCCTTCCCAGTTGGCGTCCACGCCAAGGTACGTCTCTGGTGCCTGCGGGAGCCACGCCAGGGTCTCGCCGTCGAAGCAGCCCACCTCGACGAAGGAACGGGGCGCCGTCGGCTCCGCCGCCACGGTGCGCCGGACCCACGCGAACCGGCTGTCCACCAGCCAACGGAGGATGCGGGTCGACCTCAGGCGGTCGTGGTACGGAAGGGACCGGTGGCCCCCCATCGGTTCACCGCGGCCGGTTGCTGGCGAACTCGCTGAGGATGAGGAGGAGCCGCTTGGCGGCGGTCTCCGGAAGCTCCGCCAGCGTCGCCTTGGCGAACGAGCTGAACTCGCGCGCCCGGGACCGGGTGTACTCGAGGCCGCCCGACTTCTCCATGAACTTGACGATGGCGTCGACATCGGCGGGGGTCTTGTCCTCCTTCTTGTAGAGGTCCACGAACTGGCGCCGGTCGAAGGGGTCGAGCTTGGCGTGGGTGGAGACGTAGACCAGGGTCTTCTTGCCCTGCAGGATGTCGCTGCGGGCCGGCTTGCCGGTCGCCTCCTCCTTCCCGGTGACGCCGAGGTAGTCGTCCCAGACCTGGAAGGCGAGCCCCAGCAGGCGGCCGCACTCGGCGAGCTTCTTGACCTGCTGGGCGTCGGCGCCGGCGAGCTCGGCGCCGTTCTTCATCGCGATCTCGAAGAAGGTCGCGGTCTTGCGCTCGATCATGTGGTAATACTGTAGCTCCTCGATCTTCTTCTGGCCCTCGAAGTGCATGTCCCAGTACTGCCCTTCGCACACCTCGCGGGCGAGCTTGGCGACGTCGAGGGCGATGGAGCGGTAGGTCTTGTCGTCGATCTCGAGCTGGTTGAGGAGTTCGAAGACGAGGGCGAACATGGTGTCGCCCGCCAGGATGCCCATGGGGAGGCCCCACTTGGCGTGCACGGTGGGGACGCCGCGGCGGGTGTCGCACTCGTCCATGATGTCGTCGTGGACCAGGGTGAAATTGTGCAGGATCTCGAGGGCGACCCCGTACGGCATGATCTTCTTCGAGTCGCCGCCGACGGTCTGCGCAGAAAGGATGGCCACGATGGGGCGGAGGCGCTTGCCCCCGGCGGCCGGCAGGTGCCGGATGGCTTGGT
>DATDQC010000201.1:0-2494 GCA_035292455.1 Thermoplasmatota archaeon | reverse complement strand
TCCCGGCGCCATCGCCGCGGGGCAAGCCGCCCTCAGGCGCGCCAAGCTCACGGTGGACGACATCGATTTCTTCGAGGTCCACGACTGCTTCACCATCGCCGAGGTCGTCGCGACCGAGGACCTCGGCCTGTTCAAGCGCGGGACCGGGGCCAGGGAGGCCGTGGCGGGGACCACCGGGCTCGGCGGCAAGCGGCCGGTCAACCCCTCCGGCGGCCTCAAGGCGAAGGGCCACCCCGTCGGCGCCACCGGTGTCGGGCAGATCGTCGAGGTGGTCGAGCAGCTTCGCGGCGAGGCGGGCGGCCGCCAGGTGGCGGGCGCCAAGCGCGGCCTCACCCACAACGTCGGCGCCACCGGCGGCACCGTCGTCGTGAACGTCCTCGGGAGGCGATGAGGTGCCCGAGGCGATGGCCAAGGAGGCCGACCGCCACATCGCCTCGGCGCCCCAACTGAGCCTCAAGGAGCAGCGCGAGCACCTCCGCAACGGCAAGGTCGTGGGGTTCACCTGCAAAAAGTGCAGGCACGACCAGTTCAGCCCCATGGTGCGCTGCCCCAAGTGCCGCTCCGCCGATGTCGCGACACGCGAGTTCAGCAAGACCGGCAAGGTGGTCTCCTACACCATCCAGTCGGTGGCCGCGGAGGCGTTCCTCAACGAGACCCCGTTCGCCTTCGCCATCATCCAGCTCGACGACGGCCCCCAGGTCTCGGGGTGGATTCCCTGGATCGCCAAGCCGGGCGAGCTGCCGCTAGGGCAGAGGGTCGAGTACACGCCGAGCTACAAGCCGGGGATGCTGTTTGAAAAGAAATGATGCTCACAGCCCAGCGAGGACGGCTTCGACCGCCTCGCGGACATCGCCCCGCACCAGGTAGGCGGCGCGCCGGCAGATGGGGTCCTCGGGCTCCGAGCCGACGGCGACGACGGTGGGGTTTCCCCGGATGGCCTCTAAGAGATCGAGGCTGCCGCGCGCCCCGACGGTGACCAGCAGCTTGGGGGCGATGCGGGCGTCGAACTGCCCCACCAGCTCTTCCTCCTTGGCAAGTCCGCGCTCGACGAGGCCGCGCGTCACCCCGAACGCCGCGCCAAGCCGCTTCGCGAGGTCGCGCGCCAGGCGGAGCTCCGCGGCGTCCTGGATGCGCGCCCCCGCCACCACCACGCGCTCCGCCGTGGCGAGGGTCGCGGCGGCGGGCGGGCGGCGCTCGAGCACCTCGACCTTGGCAAGCGCCCCGGCCTCCACCTTGAGGTCGTGCACCTTGACGCGGGCGGCGGGGTCCTCGAGGGGGGCGCGGAAGAGGCCGCGCTGGACGGAGATGAACTGCGGCGGCTGCTGCATCGCGGTGACGACCTGGAAGCGGGCCGCCCCCGACTCGTGCACGGCGACGGCGCGCCGCTCCGCGGTGTCGAGGCGGATGTCGCTCGCCCCCGTCACGAAGCCGACGCCGAGCCGGTTGGCGGCGAACCCGAGTACGGCGTCGCCGGTGCGGCTCTGGAAGACCAGCACCAACTCGGGGCGGCGCTTGCGGACCACCTGCTCGAGGACCTTCGCGGTGTGGTCGATGGGGGCGTAGTCGGGGGCCTGGACGCGGTAGACGGTGTCGAGCGGGTAGCGCTTGAGCTCCTCGGTCGCCTTGCCAAGCTCCTCGCCGATGAGGAGGACCTCGACGCGGCAACCGAGCTCGTCGGCGAGGAAGCGGGCGCGCCCGACGAGGGCGAGCGTCTCGGGGTAGACCCCTTCCTTGGTGGCGCGCCCAAGGACGAGGATGTGGCGCCAGTCGCCCCCCTTGACGTCGTCGAGCGCCGACCCCGCCGCCGCCTCGCGGGCGCCGAAGGCCCCGTAGATCCCGGCGAGCCCGAGGTCCTCGCTCACGCCGGCCCCCTCCGGTCGGGGACGAGGGCGCGCGAGCGGAGGCGGCGAACCAGGGTGGCGCCGTCCACCTCCTCAAGGGCGAGCCAATCCTCCTTGAGGGCCTCGATGCGGAGCCGCTTGGTGAGCGGCTTCTGCGCCGCGAACTGGTCGGCCTTGACGCGGAGGATGCCCTGCTTGAGGTGGCCGTCGTGGATGCCCCACGCCGTCGGGTGGGCGGGGGGGACGTCGCCAGCCACCACGACGCAGGGGCGCGGGATGCGGAGGTCGTAATCGCCGAAGATGGACTCGTACCCTATGCGGAAACCGGCCCCCTCGGAGGCGATGGACCGCACGCCGACCACGAGCGGGAGGTCGAGCTGGCCCGCCACGGCGTAGAGGGCGCCGGTGAAGCCGCTGAACTCGCTCCACGCCGGGCCGATGACGGCGTCGAAGGGGCCGTTCTGCCGGACCACGTCGGCGATGGTGGTGGCGCGGCTCGAGGCGTCGGAGTCCTGGCCTTCAGTGCCTTCGATGAGGATGCCTTGGTCGAGGCCGTGGCTCATCGCCTCGCGGAGGACCCATTCGCCCGCCCCCTTGTCGACGTGGACGGCGACCACCTGGGCGCCGTGGGGCTGGAGTTGCTTGGCAAGGGC
>DATDQC010000200.1:0-5723 GCA_035292455.1 Thermoplasmatota archaeon | reverse complement strand
GGAAGCCGGCGCCGATCCACTCGAACATGGCGTCGGAGGTGACGTCGTCCGCCCCCACGACGAGGACGCGGCGGGCGCGGCCGGTGCGGATCCAGTCCTCCGCGATGGCCACGGCCTGGGTCGAGGAGGCGCAGGCGGCGTTGACCTGGGTGTTGGGGCCGCGGGCGCCGATGAGCTGGGCGAGCTGGGCGTGCCCCATGGAGAGGACGTTGAAGAGGAACTTGCGGTTGAACTCGTAGCGCGACGCGCCGTGGCCGGGGAGGACGTCCTGCAGGCGCTCGAACTCGTGGTCGAAGGCCGCCTGCAGCTTGTCGCGCTGCGCGTCGTCCTGCACCGCGCCGATGAGCTCGCCGTAGAGGGCTTGCAGCTCGTCGAGCGAGCGGCCGGCGTACTTGTCGGCGAGGTAGCGGCTGACGTCGCGGATGAGGTTGTCGTAGCCCGGGAAGGCGGAGGCGAAGACGATGCCGGTCTCGTCCCGGAGCGGCTCCGGCAGCTTCCACTCCTTGGGGAGGAAGGTGCCCTGGCTGGTCTGCTGGTAGGTGCGCTGGAGCGGGATGCCGGCGTCCTTGAGGGCTAGGAGCCCGGCGGCCATGGCGTACTGGAAGGTGCGGTCGAGCGAGTCGATGAGCTCGCGCTGGACGCCCCAGTCGCCGAGGTCGAAGCCGCCGCGCCGTCCGGCGAGCTGGATGACCTGGGCGATGTCGGTGACGGCCTGGAACTGCGCCGCACCGCCGTCGCCCTTCACCAGGCGCTGGATGTTCTTGTCGGCCATCTTGCGGCGCTCCGGCTCCGGGAGGACGTCGATGAGGTTCTCGCCGCGGAGGATGCGGTCCCAGTTTCCGTCGTCGAAGAGGTCGTGGCCGATGCCGGGGAGTCCGACGCTGAGGCCGGAGATGCCGATGTCGTCGAGCGAGATGCCGAAGGCCCTCATGCGGTCGGCGAGGGAGGTGTCGGCCGCCGCGGGGGAGGCGGAGGGGGCGGAGGCGGGGGACGTCGGCACCGCGAGGGTTGGCGGGCTCGCCTCGAGATAGGTGCGGAGCGACCTGGCCAGCTCCACCATCGCCTGGCGGGCAGGGTCGGGTGCGGAAACGGTGGATGCCGGCGAGACGGCAGCGGGTGCGGTCGCCGCGGCTTCGGTGCGGAACCGGGCTGCCGGGTCGCGGAACGAGGCGGTGTAGACCGCGGCGTCGGCGAGGTCCGGCGTCCTGGGCTG
Organism: Thermoplasmatota archaeon; assembly: GCA_035292455.1. GTDB lineage: Archaea > Thermoplasmatota > E2 > JACPAO01 > JAHFTW01 > DATDQC01. The sequence continues at coordinate 4,510 of DATDQC010000200.1, read as the reverse complement.
GAAGCCCCAGGCGCCGAGGAAGGCGAAGAGCTCGTTGGCGTGCGCGACGCCCCCTTTCTTGGGGTGGTTGCTTCCGATGGCGACGGCGTCGGGTTTGGCCTTGAGGATGTCGCGGACGAAGTTGGTGAGGGCGAGCTTGGGGCCCACCTCGACGAAGACGCGCACCCCCTCGGCGTGCATCCGCTCGACGATGCCGATCCACTCGACGGGGCTCGCGACCTGGAGCGCCAGGTTGTCGCGGATCCACTCCGGGTCGTCGCGGTAGGGCTCGGTGCCGACGTTGGAGAGGACGCGCACCTTGGGGTCCTTGACGTCGAGCCGAGAGAGGACGGCCCGCAGCGGCTTGGAGGCGGGGGCGACGATGGCGCTGTGGAACGCCGCGGAGACCGGGAGGTACTGCGCCTGCAGGCCCTTACCCTGCAGGAGGGCGACCGCCTGGTCCACGCCCTTGGAGCTGCCGGCGATGACGGTCTGGCTCGGGCAGTTCTTGTTGGCGGGGATGACGTACTCGGTGAGGCCTTTGAGGGACTCCTGCACGGTGGCCCAGTCGGCGGAGACGGAGGCCATCTTCCCAAGGTCGGGGACCTCGACGTGCGCCATCTCGCGGCCGCGGGCGGCGACGGCGTGCAGCGCGTCGGGGAAGGTGAGGACGCCGGCGGCGACGAGGGCGCCGTACTCGCCGAGGCTGTGGCCGGCGACGACGTCGGGCTCGACGCCCCACTGCCGCAGCAGCCGGAGGAGGGCGACGTCGGCGGCGAGGACGGCGGGCTGGGTGTACTCGGTGAGCTGGAGCTTCCTCTCCGACGCCGCCTGCGCCTCCGGCGTGTCGGGGGTGGGCCAGAGGATGTCGGTGAGCCGGACGCCCCCGAGTTCGGCAAGGAGCGCCCGGTCGGCCTCCTCGAACGTGGCGCGGACCACCTCGTATTTCGCGGCGAGGTCGCGGAGCATATTGACGTACTGCGTGCCCTGGCCGGGGAAGAGGAAGGCGACCTTGCCCTTGGGGCGGCCCTGGCCGAGGAAGACCCCTTGCTGGAACGCGAGGCGGGCCTGCGCCATGTCGGTGGCGGCCTTCTTGGTCTGGGCGAGCTTCTTGGGGACCTCGTCGAGCGTCGCGACCGAGAATCCGACCCGGGTGGCGCCCTGGACGCCGGTGGAGGTGAGAGGGGCAAGGAGGTCCCGGAGGCGCGGCCCGCCCCCGGTCTTGGCGTAGTCGTTGCGGGCCGCGGCGAGCTGGGCCGCCGCCTGCGCCGCGGTGGCGCCGTCGAGCACGAGAGGCTCGGCTTCCAGCGTGGCCGCGGTGACCATGTGGGCCTGGAACGCCGCGAGGTCGAGCGCCGTCGCCCCAGGCTGTGCAGGGCTGGCGACCTGGGGCGTCACGGATCCGGCGTGCGGCTGGGCTTTGAGTTGGCCGCGGACGTGTTCCTCAAGGACGACGTGGAAGTTGGTGCCGCCGAAACCGAAGGAAGAGACCGCGGCGCGGCGGGGGCGGCCGGCGGGGGCGGACCAGGCGGTCCTCTCGGTCTGGACCTTGAACGGGCTGTTGGCCCAGTCGATGCGGGGGTTGAGCCTGCGGACGTTGATGGAGGGGGGGAGGACCTTGTGGTGGAGGGCGAGGGCCGCCTTGAGGAGGCCGACCGCGCCGGCCGCCGACTTGAGGTGGCCCATGTTGGACTTCACCGAGCCGACCGCGATGGAGCCGGTGGGCACCGCGGTCTTCGATAGGCTGCGGAACGCCTCCTCGACCGAGGTGAGCTCGACCGGGTCCCCGACCGGTGTCGAGGTGCCGTGCGCCTCGAGGTAGCCGACGGTGAAGGGGTCGCATTCGGCGTCCTGGTAGGCGCGCATCACCGCCTTGACCTGGCCGGCGGGGTTGGGGGCGGTGATGCCCTTGCCCTTCCCATCCGAGGAGGAGCCAACACCGCGCACGACGGCGTACACCTTGTCGCCGTCGCGCTCGGCCTCAGAGAGGCGTTTGAGGAGGAAGATGGCGCACCCCTCGCCCATGACGAAGCCGTTCGCCCCCTCGTCGAAGGGGCGGCTGCCGTCGGCCGAGAGCGCGCCGATCTTGGAGAACTCGACGTAGGGGGTGATGTCCATCGAGCGGTCGGTGCCGCCCCAGACGACCATCTGGCTGTCCCCCTTGCGGAGGCTGTCGATGGCGGCGTCGAGCGCGGCGAGGCTGGAGGCGCACGCCGCGTCGGTGGTGAAGTTCTTGCCGGCGAGGTCGAAGAGGTTGGCGATGCGGCCGGCGGCGACGTTGGAGAGTGTTCCCGGCATCGAGTCCTCGGTCACCGCGGGGGTGTCCGCCTTGTAGGCGACCTCGGTGCGGCGGAGCACGGCTTCCTGCTCCGCAGCGGAGAGTTGGCGGAAGCCGGCGTCGGCGCGGAGGATCTGTTCCACCTGCGGCCAGTAGAGCCGCTTGGTGGTGAGCTTCATGAGTTCGCCGCCCATGGCGTTTCCAAGGATGACGGCGCAGCGGGTGCGGTCGAAATCCTTGCCTTCGTCGCCTTTGAGGCCCGTCTTGTAGCCGGCGTCCTTGAACGCCTGGCGGGTGGCGGAGAGCGCCCAGCGCTGGCTGGGGTCGATCTGCTCCAGCACCTTGGGGGGCATCCGGTAGTCGAGGGAGCTGAAGGCGTCGTCGGCGACGAAGGCGCCGATCTTGGCGTAGGTCATGTCGGGGGCATCGCGGTCGGCGCTCCAGAAGAGAGCGGGGTCCCAGCGTTCGTGGGGGACCTCCCGGATGGAGGACTTGCCCTCCGTGATGTTGCGCCAGAACGCCGCGACGTCGGGGGCGTCGGGGAGGACGCACCCCAGGCCGATGATGGCGATGGGCTCCTTGCTGACGTGTTCCGTTTCGGCCATGGTCTCACAGCGGGACGAGCCCGTGCTTCTTCTGCGGCCGGCTCTCGCGCTTGTTGATGAGCGGCCAGAGGGCGGCGATGAGCTTGGGCCTCGTCTCCGACGGCTCGATGACGTCGTCCACCCAACCGCGCTCGGCGGCGACGTAGGGGTTGGCGAACCTCTCCTGGTATTCCGCTTGGAACTTCGCGGCGAGCTCCTTGGCCTTGCCGGGGTCCTGCTCCAGCAGTTTCTGCATGTCGCGCTTGTAGAGGATGTTGACGGCCCCCTCGGCGCCCATCACCGCAATCTCGGCGGTGGGCCAGGCGAGGTTGACGTCGGTGCCGACGTGCTTCGAGGACATCACGATGTAGGCGCCGCCGTAGGACTTGCGGGTGATGACGCAGAGCTTCGGCACGGTCGCCTCGCAGTAGGCGTAGAGAAGCTTGGCGCCGTTTCGGATGATGCCACCGTGCTCCTGGCCGAGGCCTGGGAGGAAACCCGGGGTGTCCACGAAGCTCACGATGGGGAAGTTGAAGGCGTCGAGGAAGCGGATCCACTTCGCCGCCTTGATGGAGGCCTCGATGTCCAGGGCACCGGCGAGGACGGCGGGCTGGTTGGCGACGATGCCGACCGGGTAGCCGTCGAGGCGGGCAATGCCGATGACGACGTTGGTGGCCCACTTGGACTGGATCTCCTCCCAGGTGTTCTTGTCCATGACGCGGGCGATGATGTCCCGCACGTCGTAGGGCTTGTTGGGCTCCGCCGGGACGATGCCATCGAGCTCGGCGTCCATGCGGAAGCGGTCGTCGGTCGGCTTCAGGACGGGGAGTTCGGAGAGGTTGTTCGAGGGCAGGTAGGTGAGGAGCGACTTGATCTTCCGGATGGCGTCGTCCTCGTCGAGCCCCGAGAAGCTCGCCACACCGGACTTCACGGTGTGGACCGAGGTGCCCCCAAGCTCCTCCTGGCTCGCCTCCTCGCCGGTGACGGTCTTCACCACGTCGGGGCCGGTGACGAACATGTGGGAGGAGTCCTCCACCATGACCACGAAGTCGGTGAGGGCGGGGGAGTAGACCGCGCCACCGGCGGAGGGGCCGACGATGACGGAGATCTGCGGGATGACGCCGGAGGCCTGGACGTTGCGGAAGAAGATGTCCCCGTAGCCGGCGAGGGAGGCGACCCCCTCCTGGATGCGCGCCCCGCCCGAGTCGTTGAAGCCGATGATGGGGGCGCCGTTCCGGAGGGCCATGTCCTGCACCTTGCAGATCTTCTTGGCGGTCTGCTCCCCGAGGGAGCCCCCGAGGACGGTGAAGTCCTGGCTGTAGAGGTAGACGACGCGGCCGCCGACGTAGCCGTAGCCGGTGACGACGCCGTCGCCGTCGAAGCGGGTCTTGTCCATCCCGAAGGAGGTGGCCTGGGTGCGGACGAAGGGGTCGAGCTCGACGAAGGTGCCGGGGTCGCAGAGCAGCTCGATGCGCTCGCGTGCGGTGTATTTTCCCTTGTCGTGCTGCGCCTGGATGCGGGCGGAGCCGCCCCCCTGGATGGCCTGGGCGCGCCGCGCCCGGAGACGGGCGATGGGGTCGAGCGGGAGGTGGCCGGCGCCGTCGCTCGCGGACGGGGGGGCAGGGGTGGTGGCCGGGGGGGCCGCCTTGGTCGTCTTCATCGGGCTCCC
>DATDQC010000199.1:0-2667 GCA_035292455.1 Thermoplasmatota archaeon | reverse complement strand
GTTCTGGCTCCGCACCGCGGCTCCGGGATGCGCACCCGTCATACAGGCCGGGACATTGGGGACGCCGTCGACGTCCACGAAACAGGAGGCGCACGAGCCGGTGCAGCAGTAGAGGCCGCGCGGCCGGTGGTACTTGAGGCTCCGCGACAGCACCTTGACGCCGGCGCGGTGGAGGGCGGAGCCGAGGGTGTCGCCGGGGCGGCAGGGGACCTCCTGGCCGTCGAAGGTGAAGGCGGGGGCCAACGGAGTGGGCGAGGGGGGTTCCGGGGATGAAGGCTGCGCCTGGAACCCGTCTAGCGGAGGCCGTTCTTCCTGAGCTCCCGCCCCAGTCGCCCCGTCAGGAAGTACCCCAGCATGACCCAATCGGAGACGAAGGATTTCCATGGGTAGGTGAAGGTCGCGGGCCGGTTCCTCTCCACGAAGAAGTGGGCGGCCCAGGCGAAGGCGTAGCCGTTCACCAGGCCGGCGAGCAGGAACCAGGGCTGCCGCAAGGCGATGGCGAGGCCGAGCCACGCCAGGGCGCCAAGCGAGCCCAAGATGTGCAGGGCCCGCGTCCCCGGCCGGCGGTGCTGGCGGAGGTAGAAGGGCCAGAACTCGCGGAGCGTGCGGTACTCCTTGGCCACGCCTGCGGACCGCTTCCGGGGGCCTTCAACGTTGGCATGCCGGGCACCAGAAGGTGCTCCGCCCCGACTGCACGATGCGCCGCACCGTCGTGCCGCACGCCGGGCAGGGCAGCCCCTCGCGCTGGAAGACCGCGAGCTTCGCCACGAAGGAGCCCGGCTCGCCGATGGCGTTGACGTAGTCGTTGAACGAGGTTCCGCCCCTCTCCAACGAGTCGACGAGCACGTCGTGGATCGATTTCCAGAGGACGGGGACCTTGGCCCGTGGGGTCCGTCCGGCTTGCCTGCGCGGCGAGAGCCCGGCCCGCCAGAGCGCCTCGCAGGCGTAGATGTTGCCGATGCCGGCGATGCGCCCCTGGTCGAGGAGGAACGCCTTGAGCGGGGTGCGGGCCCCCTTGAGCATCGCGGCGAGCGCATCCGCGGTGAAGGAAGGGTCGAGGGCGTCCACGCCGTAGTGCTGTAGGGCCTTCGCGGTGGCGGGTTCGCCGGCGTGGAGCTGGACGAGGCCGAAGCGGCGCGGGTCGCTGAAGCGGAGCTCGCGGCCGTCGTCGAGGCCGAGGACGAGGTGGGTGTGGGGGCGCTCCGCCTCGCCGCGGCGGGCGAACAGGAGCTTTCCCGTCATCCCGAGGTGCAGGAGGAGGACCTTGCCGTCGTCGAGGCCGGCGAGGATGTGCTTGCCGTGCCGGCGCAGTCCCGCCACGCCGCGCCCCTTGAGGCGGGCGAGCGGCAGGGGGGATGCGGCGCGAAGCCGGGCGTTGCGCCACGACACCGAGGCGATGCGGCGGCCCCGGAGCTCGCGCTCAAGGCCGCGCCGGATGGTCTCCACCTCCGGAAGTTCCGGCATCGCGGATCCCGCGTCACCCGAAGGGGCTCGCCGAACCAGCCTGGACCACGGTCCGCACCGTGTCGGGGCAGGGGCCGGCGAGCCAGGTCCGGTAGGGCCAGGCGGGGTCGGGGGCGGGCAGGGCGGTGATGCCCTCCACATAGTAGCCGTGGTCCCACCCTCCCCACACCGCTTGGCTGCAGTATGAGTAGGCTGCCATCCAGTCCAGGAGGCCCGGTGGGGTCTCCTCGCTCCATTCCCCGGTCGCATACGCCACGGCCCGACCGACCTCGGCGTCGAGGTCCCCGAGGCGGCCCCAGAAGGAGCCGTGCCCCTCGGTCCAGAGTTCCGTCTCCTCGGTCCCGGCCGCCGGCACCTCGGCCCCGATGTCGGTGAGCGGCGCCATGGCCTGGAAATAAGCGGAGGTGGGCTCGGCCGCCCGGAAGAAGGCCTCCCGCATCTCGTGGACGGTCACCACGCCGTCCAGGAGCGCACAGGAAGGGTTGGCGTCGCCGCAGCCCGCGGGCCCGACCGCCACGGTGCCATTGTCCTGCACGCGGGAGGGGCCCGGAAGGAGCTCCCGGAGGCCGTGGAGGGCGGCGGCGTAGATGCCGGCCGCCACCGGCGCGGCGTTGCTGGTGCCGCTGAAGGTGTCTTCGGCCGAGACGCTGCCCCCTCCTGCGCTCGGATAGGCGTTCCCCACGCTTGCGACGTCCACCGGCTTGCCGTGCCCGGTGTAGCTGGCGCCGGTGTCGGGGTCGATGGCACCCACGGTGACGGTCCAGTCGGGGCCCTTCTGGCAGGACCACAGCGTCTGCGGGGGGGCGTCGAACGTGTTGAGGAGGCCGTTTCCGGCGCTGAAGAAGATCTGCTGGCCGCGCTCCACGCCGGAGCGCTGCACCCCGAGGTCGCATGCGCTGTAGATGTTGTCGCGCACGATTCCCTGCACCTGGAAACTGCCGGAGCCGTAGGAGTTGGTGATGGCGTCGATCCAGGGCTGCTGGGTGACCCAGGCCAGCGCCTCCTCGTTGGGGTTGTTGATGAACACGAGGAGGCATTCGGCGCAGGTGCCGTGCAGGTTGCCCACACTCACGCTGGTGGTCCCCACGCCGTGGCTGTTGGGGGAGAATGCGGGGCCCTCGAAGGAGACGACCCCCACCACCTTGGTGCCCGGGATGTACCGCATGTGGACCTCGTCGGACGTCGACGCCTCGAGGTCGGCCC
>DATDQC010000198.1:0-4377 GCA_035292455.1 Thermoplasmatota archaeon | reverse complement strand
ATCCACTCCACGTTGAATTTGGAGAGGTAGCGCTCCCCAGTGTCGGGGAGCAAGGTGACCACAAGCGCCGAACGGGGCAGCTTGGCCGCGAGCTTCACGGCGGCGTGGACGGCGGCGCCCCCCGAGGAGCCGGTGAAGAGCGCCTCCTCGCGGGCGAGGCGGGCCTGCATGAGGTAGGCGTCCTCGTCGGAGACCTGGACGACGTCGTCGATCTCGCCCCACCAGACCGTGGTGGGCATGAAGTCCTCGCCAATACCGTCGATGAGGTACTGGTGGATGTCCTTGGGGAACTTCCCCGACCTGTGGTACTCGGCGTAGACCGAGCCGACGGTGTCCACGCCGACAACGCGGAGCTTGCGGCGGCGCTTGGCGGCCTTCTGGTGGAGGTAGCGCCCCGTCCCCGAGATGGTCCCGCCGGTCCCCATCCCGGCGACGAAGTGGGTCACCTTGCCGGAGGTCTGACCCCAGATCTCCGGCCCCGTCGTCTTGTAGTGCGCCTGCGGGTTGGCGGGGTTGTAGTACTGGTACGGGAGGTAGGCGCCCTCCTCGTCCCGGAGGCGCTCGGCCTGCTTGTAGTAGGAGCGCGGGTCGTCCGCCTCGACGTTGGTGGGGCAGACGATGAGTTCGGCGCCGAACGCCCTGAGGAGGTCCTGCTTCTCCTTCGTCACCTTGTCGGGCAGGGTGCAGACCATGCGGTACCCCAGGAGGGTGGCGGCCATGGCGAGGCCGAGGCCGGTGTTCCCCGAGGTGGGCTCCACGATGGTGCCCCCTTTCTTGAGGAGCCCCGCCTTCTCGCCGGCCCGGATCAGGGCGAGCCCGATGCGGTCCTTCACCGAGGAGCCGGGGTTGAACATCTCGAGCTTCGCGGCGACGCGCGCCCCCTTGCCCTTCGTCACCGAGTTGAGGTACACGAGGGGGGTGTTGCCGACCAGGTCGAGGACGGAACGGGCGATGTCCATGCCGCCGCCATGGTGAGGGGGCTTAAAGCGGATTCAGCGGCGACGCAGGGCGATGAGGGCGAGCGCCAACGCCGCGAACCCTGGGGGGAGGGCGGGCGTCGCTTCGGAGTCGACATGATCGCCTTCCGCATCGTAGCCCACGCGGTCCGGCTCGTCTGGATTCTCGGGGTTCTCGTAGGCCAAGGTCAGGATCGTGTCAAGGTCCTCGAGGAAGAACCCGGGTTCCAACACCACGACCGGTGAGGCGCTGAGGTCGAACCGGTCGCGTCCCGTCCCCGTCGTTGGGGGGACGTAGTGCAGAGTCACGGTCGCCGTGGAGGGCGCCGCGCGCGTGTGGCGCGCGACGGGAGTCGAGGCGGGGAAGTCGGTGATGGCGCCGCGGGGCAGGGCAATCTCCTGGGTCGCCCCGTCGCGGATGCGCTCCGAGGCGGCGCCGCTCGCCCTCCAGTCGAGGCGGATGTCGACGTTGGAGCGGCTGGTGACCGTGAGGGGGACGTCGAGGCCCGCGGTCGAGACCGCCGACGGGAGGGCAGCCGCAGGCTCGAGGTCGAGGGCCACGATGGCCTCCGGCGTGACGTTGAAGGTCGCCGCGGCGGAGGCGATGTCCGGGAGTCCGGTGTCGCTCTCGACCGTTGCCGTCAGATTGCCAAGGATTGGCACGAGGCCGGGGACGAAGAGGTCGCCGCGGATGGTGAACGCAACGTCGGCCGCCCAGCGGTCGGGAGCAAGGCAGCTCCCCGGCTGCACGGGCACCTCCGCAGGTCCTTCCAGGGTCAGATTGGGTGCCGCGACCTGGAGGACGACGCTGCCCGTGGGAATCGGATCGGGGCGGGCGATGGCCATGGCCTCCACGCAGTCCAGTTCCAGATGGACGACCACCGTGGAGTTCCCGTCCAGGAACACGGGCGAAGGTGGTCCCTCGGCGGTCACGGTGAGGGCGGCGTCGCTCGGGGCGGCGGCCGCGAGCAGCAGGGCTAGGGTGAGGAGAAATCCGCGACGAACGGACACGGAGTTTGCAGCCTGGCCGCGGTTTCTAAGGCTTGCCGTGGCGGGTTCAGGCGGCCTTGTGGAAGCGCGCCTTGGTGCGCTCCACCAGTTGCTGGTTCGCGGCCTTGGCCTTCTCGACCTCGGCCTTGACGGCGGCCTGCGCCTTGCCGGCGAACGCCTTGGCCTTCGCCTCGGCGTCCTTGTAGGCGGCCTCGGCGCGTCCGCGGGCGTCGGCGATGGCGCCGGGGGCCTTCGCCTTGAACTCGAGGGCTCGCTCCTGCAGGGCGGCGGCCTCCTTCTGGGCGCGGGCGACCCACGCCTTGGCGGTCGCCTCGACGGTGTGGGCAGCCTCGACGGCCATGGCGCGCGACTCCTTGGCGATCTTCTGGCGGCCCTCCCTGGTCTTTGCCTCCTTGGCGATGCGCTCGGTGGCCTGGCTGGCTTCCTTCTGCCACGCTTCGATCTTGGCCTTCGCGACCTTGAGGTCCTTGGCGAGCCGGGCGGCGGAGGCGCGGTAGAGGTCCTGCAGGCTCTGGATGCCCGACTCGGCGAGCGTCTTCACCGTGGCGGGGCCCATCCCCTTGAGGTCTTCAAGGAGGGTGAGGGCGACGGCGCGCTCCTTGTATTCCTTCACCGTGGCGACGGGGATCCCGCTCTTCTCGGCCACCGCGACGACGTCGGCGCGGGCGAGGTCCTCGGCGTTCTTGATGCCGGCTTCGCGGAGTTTCTCTTGCTTGGCGGGTCCGATGCCCTTGACGTGCTTGAGGTCCATGGGTTCACCTTGTGATTGTGTAATGCTGTGTATTTCACAGCCTAGAAGTGCCTAGGCGTGGCTTGTATATGAGGCTTGCCCGGCACCCGCAGGGCGCCCCAGGAGGGTAGGGATGGCGCTTCGCCCGGATACGGCTTGGGATGGCGGCAGCCGGAGTCGGAGGGCCCCGTCAGGCGGAGAACGACTTGCCGCAGCCGCAGCCGCCGGTGGCGTTGGGGTTGGCGATCTTGAAGCCCCCGCCCATCAGCTCGTCCACGAAATCGATGGCGATGCCGTTGAGGACAGGGGCGTGCATGGGGTGGACGAAGAGCCGGACGCCGTTGGCGTTGAGGGTGACCTCACCGGGTTCGGGGTTCTCGGCGAACTCCATGCCGTAGGAGGCGCCCGAGCAGCCGCCGGGGACCACGGTGATGCGGACCCCCATCGAGGCGAGCGGCTTGTCGCCGAGGAACTCCTGGAGCTTTCGGCGCGCCAGGTCGGTGACCGAGAGGGTGAGGGTGGTCTCGATCTTGATGGTCCCTTCGGGGGCGGTCGTGGCGATTGGCTGGGCCATGGTCCTTCTTCAGTCGGCGGTTCTACTTGAGGGTGCCGATGGTGGCGGCTTTGCACCTTCCCCGGGTCGCAGATGGGTCGGCTTGCCAGGAGGCAAGTGGCCCGGGCTCCGGTGCGGAGCACCGGATGATTTCACAGGTTGCGCAGATTGACGGGGCGGGGAATCTGTGAAATCTGCGTAATCTGCGGCTTAGGCGGCGGGCGGCGCCGTCAGTTTCGCCACGATGTCCCGGAACGCCTGCTTGGCGGGCGTTTCGGCGGCCTGCAGGGCGAAGGGTCTCCCCTCGTCGCCGCCGTGCATGACGTTGGGGTCGAGGGGCACCGCGCCGAGGAACGGGACGCCGAGCTTCTCTGCCATCGCCTTGCCGCCGCCGCGCTTGAAGGGCTCCAGGATGACGGTGAACTCCCCCTTGCCGTCGGCCTTCGCCTTGTGGGTCTCGTGGCCGGTGTCGAGGCTCACCTCGGCGTTGGGTGTGGTGCGTCCCCGCAGGGTGAGGCCGCTCATGTTCTCGATGACCCCGACGATGGGCAGCTCGAGTTTCTGCACAAAGTGGGCCGACTTTCGGACATCCCCCACCGCGACCTCCTGCGGTGTCGTGACGAGGATGACGCCGTCGGCGTCGGGGATGTTCTGCGCCACCGAGAGCGGCTCGTCCGAGGTCCCCGGCGGCAGGTCGATGACGAGGTAGTCGAGGTCGCCCCACGCCACGTCGCCGAGGAACTGCTGGATGATCTGCATCTTGATGGGGCCGCGCCAGATGATGGCCTGGTCGGGTTCCTGGAGGAGGAACTGCATCGAGATGGCCTTGAGGTTGGGGGTCACCTGCACCGGCACCAGGCCGTCGGGGCCCTCCATGAGCTCCGCCTTGGGGATGCCGAGCATCAGGGGGACGTTGGGGCCGGTGAGGTCCATATCGAGAAGGCCGACCTGGTTCCCGGCCGCGGCGAGTGTGGCGGCGAGGTTGGTGGCGACGGTGGACTTCCCGACGCCCCCCTTGCCCGACGCGACGATGAGCTTGTGCCGGATGCGCTTCATCTGGTTGATGATGCGGAGGCGGCGCTTGAGGCGCTCCGCGGCGCGCGGGTCGGCCGGCCCCCCCTGCGGGC
>DATDQC010000197.1:0-6435 GCA_035292455.1 Thermoplasmatota archaeon | reverse complement strand
GCGGTGCGCCGCCTCGCCCGCGAGAAGGGGGTGGATCTCGCCGCCGTCGTCGGGACCGGCCCCACGGGGCGCGTCGTCCGGGAGGACATCGAGCGGTTCCTTGGCTCTGGCGGCGCCGCTGCGTCCGCCTCCCCCCCTGCCCCGATGGCTTCGGCCGCCGCGCCGGCCGGCGGGGCGCGCTTCTCCTACGCCGACGTCCGCTACAGCCAGGACCCGGCGCGCGAGGAGCGCATCCCGCTCCGCGGCCTACGTCGGACCATCGCCCGAGGCATGGAGCGCTCGAAGTTCACCGCGACCCACTTCACCTACGTCGCCGAAGTGGACTGCGACCGCCTCGTCGCCCTCCGCGACCAGGCCCGTGGCGTGGCGGAGTCGCGCGGTGTCAAGCTCAACTTCATCCCCTTCATCGTCAAGGCGGCCGTGGCGGCCCTCAAGAAGCACCCCGAGGTGAACGCCGTCTTCGACGAGAACGCGGGGGAGGTCGTCCGCAAGAGGTACTACCACATCGGTATTGCCACCGCGACCGACAACGGCCTCATCGTCCCCGTCGTGCGCGACGCTGACCGCAAGGGCATCACCGACATCGCCAAGGAGGTCGCCGACCTCTCGGAGCGCACCCGCGCCGGCAAGGCGAAACTGGAGGAACTGTCAGGTTCGACCTTCACCATCACCAGCCTTGGGAAGCTCGGCGGCGTCATGGCAACCCCCATCCTCAACTACCCCGAGGTCGCCATCCTGGGTGTCCACGAGATGAAGCAGGTCCCGGTGGTGAAGGACGGCCTTGTCTCGGTGGGCTGGAGGATGAACCTCAGCTTCAGCTTCGACCACCGCATCGTGGACGGCTTCAACGGCGCGCGGTTCGCCAACACCCTCATCCAGTGCCTCGAGGAGCCCGGCCTCCTCCTGCTGGAGACCCTCTGAGGGGTGCATGATGGCCGCCTCCAGCTCCCCGGCCCAGTCCGGCAAGTCCAGCTCCGGCGCCCCGCCTGCCGCCTACGACGTGGCGGTCATCGGCGCCGGCCCCGGCGGCTACGTCGCCGCCATCCGGGCGGGTCAGCTCGGCCTCCGGACCGTCGTCATCGACGAGGGGAAACTCGGCGGCGTCTGCCTCAACGTCGGCTGCATCCCCTCCAAGGCCATCATCACCGCCGCCAAGGACTACAGGCACGCCGTCGAGGGGGCCGACAAGGGGCTCCCGTTCGGCCCCGGCCACGTCGAGATGCCCCGCCTGGTGGCGTGGAAGCAGTCCATCGTGGACAAACTGGTCGGCGGCATCGCGGGGCTCCTCAAGGCCAACAAGGTCGAGCACGTGGTGGGCCGCGCCGCCTTCACGGGGCCGCACACCCTCGAGGTCGTCGGGAAAGAGGGCAAGCGGAGCGTCGAGGCCAAAAATATCATCGTCGCCACCGGGAGCCACACCATCGAGATCCCCGGCTTCAGGTTCGACGAGAAGCGAATCGTCTCCTCCACCGGGGCCCTCGAGCTCACCGAGGTCCCCAAGCACCTCGTCGTCATCGGCGGCGGCGTCATCGGCCTCGAGCTCGGCTGCGCCTACGCCAACCTCGGGAGCCGCGTCACCGTGGTCGAGATGATGGACCAGATCGTCCCCGGTGTGGACAAGCAGGTCGCGCAGGCCCTGGAGCGCATCCTCCGCCGCCGGGGGTTCGCCATCCACCTGCAGGCCCGCGCCAAGGAGGCCAAGGTGGCCGGGAAGTCGGTCAAGGTCACGTTCGACGCCGGCGGCAAGGAGACGGTGGCGGAGGCGGACGTCGTCCTCGTCTCGGTCGGCCGCCGCCCCAACACCAAGGGGCTCGGCCTCGAGAAGGCGGGGGTCAAGATGGACGACCGCGGCTTCATCCCCACCGACCTCCAGAAGCGCACCAACCTGCCCCACATCCACGCCATCGGCGACGTCACCCACGGGCCCATGCTCGCCCACAAGGCCTCCAAGGAGGGCATCGTCGCCGCCGAGGCCATCGCAGGGCAGAAGGGGGCCGCCGCCGACTTCGCCACCGTCCCCGGCGTCATCTTCACCGACCCCGAGGTCGCCACCGCGGGCCTCAGCGAGGAGCAGGCGCGGGCGGCGGGCCACGCGGTCAAGACCTCCACCTTCAACGTCGCCGCCCTTGGCCGGGCGCTCACCGCGGGCGAGTCGGAGGGCATCTACAAGCTGGTCGCCGACGCCAAGACCGACCGGCTGCTGGGGGTCCACATCCTCGGACCAGGGGCCTCCGACCTCATCAGCGAGGCGGCCCTGGCCCTCGAGATGGGGGCGACGGTGGAGGACCTGGCCCTCACGGTCCACCCCCACCCCACCCTTTCCGAGGGCATCATGGAGGCCGCCGAGGCCCTGCACGGGAAGGCCATCCACCAGGTGAACCGGCCGTAGAGATTCCCGCGGTCAAGCTCAAGTAGCCCTCCCGAGTAGCCGCGGCCATGTCCTTCCGGACCCTCCTGGCACTTCTCCTTGCGACCGCCTTCCTCCTCGCCGGCTGCTCCGGCGACGGCGACAGCTCCGACGACGGCTCCGACGGCACCGGCACCGACGATGGCGGCAACGGCGGATCGGGCGGCGACCGCCCCGTCCCCGAGCAGACCGAGTTCACCTTCGGCCCCAGCCTCGGCTGCGAGGGCGCCGCCCAGCCGGGCGCCTGCATCTCGTTTGCGGCCGGCACCGCCGCGCCCGCCGTGGACGGCCACTGGCTCGCCCTCGGCGAGGCCTACTGGGACCTCGACTTCACCAGCACCGTGAACAGCGTCCAGGGCGACTCCGACTGCTACTTCGTGGCCGCCGACGCCATGACCATCCTGGGCGACGCCAGCTCCGGGGCCGGGCCGTGCGGCGGCACCGTCCCCGACGAGGCCGGCTACCTGTTCCTGTACTCGTACGTCGACCCCTCGCAGGGCATGACGGTGACCTTCCTCCTGCCCGAATAGACGGCACGTGACCCGCCCCAAACACGCCCTCGTCATCGAGGGTGGAGGCATGAAGGGGGCCTACGCCAACGGGGTCCTCACCGCGTTCGAGCGCACCGGGTACTGCCCCTTCGACGCCCTCTACGGCACCTCGGCGGGCGGGGCGCTCGCGGCGTGGTTCTCGGCCGGGCAGGCGGAGTACGCCGAGGCGACCTGGGACTACGCCGCCGACCGCCGCATCCTCTCCTACCGACGGATGCTGCTTGGCCGGGGGCCGCTTCTTGACCACGAGGCGCTGCTGGACATCGTCTACCAACGGGAGCACCCCATCGACCAGGAGGCCATCCGCCGGGCCCGCTGGCCGGTGTTCGTCACGGCGGTGGACGTGGGCAGTTCCGAACTGCTCTACCACGACCTCCGCAAAGGCCCCGTCATCGATTGGCTGAAGGCCACCGGCCGCCTCCCGTTCGGCTCCGGCCCCCCGGTCGCCATCGGCGGGCGGCTCCTCCTGGACGGCGGCATGATTGACCCCATCCCGGTCCGCAAGGCGGTGGAGGACGGGGCGAGCGAGGTCACGGTCCTCCTCAACAACCCGCCCGGCCCGCGTCGCCCTGAGAACCTCCTGGTAAGGCTGGTCGCCTCGCGCCGATACCCCGCGCTCCGGGAAGGCGTCGAACGCCACCACGAGATCAAGATGCGGGCCTACGGCTACCTCGGCCACCCCCCAGACGGTGTCCGCATCCACCTCGTCCACCCCGCGGCGCCGACCGGAATCCATCGCCTGACCCGGGACCTTCCCGCCCTGCACCGCGTCATCGCCCTGGGGCGCCGCGACGGCGAGGCGCACCTCAGGGCGCGCGCGGCGTGAAGGAGCCGTGTGCCGGCAAGGACGCGCTGCTCCGGAAGCAACCCCGCATGTCGAGAATGGGACATCCTTGCCCAAGCGTGTTCCCACGTCGTCATCACACCTATAAGCAGGCTTGAAGCGTGTAGGAGCCGTATTCATGGTTACCGTCGCCGTCTTCGGCGCACGCGGATATCTCGGTCGTGAGACGGTCCGCCTCCTCCTGCAGCACCCCAAGGTCGCCTCGGTCATCCCGGTGAGCCACGGCGAGGCGGGACGCCCCCTCGGGGAGTCGGTCCCCGCCTTCCGCCACCGCGACGACCTCCTGTTGCGGGCCCCCGACGACCCCAAGGCCAAGCAGGCGGACGTCCACATCCTCGCCACCGACTCCGAGGAGGCCCTCAAGGCCGCCGTGTCCCTCAGGTCCTCCCCGCTCCTCATCGACCTCAGCCGTGCCCACCGCGCCGCCGCCTTCGAGACGGGCTCGGCCTGGACCTACGGCCTCCCCGAGTTCATGGCGGTCGCCGAAGGCGCCAAGCGCATCGCCAACCCCGGCTGCTACCCCACCGCGACCCTGATGGCCGCGGGGCCCGCCCTCAAGGCCCGCCTTGCCGCCTCCGGGCCCCTCATCGCCGACGGCATCTCCGGCGTCTCCGGCGCCGGTGCCACCCCGCGCGCCGACCTCCACTTCGCCGAGGCCAACGAGTCGGTCCGGGCCTACAAGGTGCTCGGCCACGACCACCTGGGGGAGATACGGCTCGCCGCGCGTGCCGTCGAGGCCAACGGACACCTCCGCCCCGTGCGCTTCACGCCCCACCTGGTGCCCCAGAACCGCGGCCTGCTGGCGACCATTTACCTCCCGCTCAAGGACGGCGTGGACGCCGCCGACGTCAAGCAGGCTTACCAGGCGGCCTACGCCAGCCAGCCCTTCGTCCGCCTCGTCCCCGAGCCCGACACCGCCCATGTGCGCGGCAGCAACTTCGCCGACGTCGCCGCCGACGTGGACGAGGAATCCCGCCTCCTGGTCGCCCGCTGCGCCATCGACAACCTGGTGAAGGGCGGCGCCGGCCAGGCCGTCCAGAACATGAACCTCGCCCTCGGATTCCCGCAAGCGACCGGCCTTCCCCTCGTCGGGGGCGGCCCATGACGTTCCGACCCAAGACCAAGGCCATCCCCATGCCCGAGAAGACCCGCACCGCCCCCACGCCCGCCTCGCCGAGCCCCGAGACCCCCGTAGCCCCGGCCTATCCGCGGGCCGCGACCCGGGAGGCCGCGCCGCGCTACGCCGTCCGCACGATTCCGGGCCGCCACCTCAACCACGTCCCCGGGTTCCAGGCCCAAGGGGTCCACGCCGAGATCAAGAAGAAGCGCCGCGACGTCGCCGTCATCGTGAGCGACCGCCCCAGCAAGGGGGCCGCGGTCTTCACCAAGAACGCCTTCGCCGCGGCGCCCGTCCTGGTGAGCCGCCAGCACGTCCAGAACGGCGACATCCGCGCCATCGTCTGCAACGCCGGCAACGCCAACGCCTGCACGGGCGAGCAGGGACTCGCCGACGCCCGGGCGATGGCGGACGCCGCCGGCCAGGCGCTCGGCATCGAGCCCGACCAGGTCATCGTCTGCTCCACCGGCATCATCGGCCGCCCCCTCCCGCTCGAGAAGGTGGTGTGGGGCATCGAGGCCGCCGCCCAGAGCCTCGGGGAGGCCAAGGGGGGCGAGGCGGCGGAGGCCATCACCACCACCGACAGCCACCCCAAAACGGTCTTCGTCGAAATCAACGTGGCGGGCCGCGCCTTCCACGTCGCCGGCATTGCCAAGGGGGCCGGGATGATCCACCCCAACATGGCGACCATGCTCGCCTTCCTCGTCACCGACGCGCCCCTCTCCGCGACACTGCTGCAGCACCAGCTCAAGACCGCGGTGGACGCCACCTTCAACATGATCACCATCGACGGCGACCAGTCCACCAACGACACCGTCGCCCTCATCGCCAACGGCGCCGCCGGAGGCACGCGTCTCCGGGAGGGCAGCGCCGAACTGGAGGCGTTCCAGGCCGGCCTCGTCGAGGCCTGCAAGGACCTCGCCAAGCAGATCGCCGGCGACGGCGAGGGAGCCACCGCCCTCCTTGAGGTCGTGGTCGAAGGGGCCTCCACGCTGCAGGACGCCCGCACCGTCGCCCGCGCGGTCGCCAAGAGCAACCTGGTGAAGTCCGCCCTCCATGGCAAGGACCCCAACTGGGGCCGCGTCGTGGCCGCCGTGGGGGCCTGCGAGGCGCACGTCGAGGCGGGCCGGGTCAGCCTCTGGTTCGAGTCGGAGACCGGCTCGGTCCCGGTCCTGGAGCGCGGCGAGCCCTTGGCCGGGAACCTCCTCAGCGAGGCCGCCCACGTCCTCAAGGCCAAGGAGGTCCGCGTCCGGCTCGACCTCGGACTCGGCCCGCACCGCGCCGAGGCGTGGGGCTGCGACCTCAGCGAGGAGTACGTGACCTTCAACAGCGCCTACACGACGTGAGCCGGATGGAGCGTGTCGTCGTCAAGGTCGGGGGCAACGTCCTCCTCGACCCCGCCCAGGTCAAGATCCTCGTCGGCGAGGTCGGCTCCCTCGTCGCCGCTGGATGCGTCGTCACCCTCGTGCACGGCGGCGGCCCCCAGCTCGACCAGGCCCTCGCCACCCTCGGCGAG
>DATDQC010000196.1:0-2174 GCA_035292455.1 Thermoplasmatota archaeon | reverse complement strand
GTGCTGAAGTTCTACAACGCAGACGGCTCTGCAGCGACGGCGGCCAACACGAACGACGGGTTCACCCCCGGCGACATCCTCGTGTTGAGCGTCCTCAGCGGGACGACAATCCAAATCAACGACGTCGTCCTCACTGGCCCGAACGCCTTCAAGAAGGTTGGCAGCGCCATCGAGGGCCTGAACAACGGTCTTGTGGCGTTTGAGACCTCGACTGGCGCCACCACCGCTTGCGACGATGCGGCCGACAAGTACGCCCTCCAGAACGGCGACGTGCACCGCATCGCCGTCTTCGACGGCAGCAGCGACGGCCGCTACGGCGTTGGCGACACGGTCTACGTGCCCATCACGGCGCTCTGCGTCGGTGGCACGGCGGAACCGGCCGCGGGCAACAGCCCGAACGTCAACGATGTCCGTCTGACCAAGCTCGGGACCGGCTCTGCCGGCACCGTCCTGGTTTCGGGCGATGTGGACGTGTTCTACAACCTCCCCGCCTCGGCCCTGGCGAAGGCGCTGTGCGCCATCGACGCGGACGGCGTGTCGGGCGTCAGTTCGGGCGACCCGGTCTACATGACCACGGGCGCCGCAAGCTGTCCCACGACCCTGCCGGTCGGCGCGGTCCGGTTGAACACCATCGGCACCATCTACGGCTCGACCTACACGGCCGGGACCATCGTGGGCGGCGCCGACCAGGACTTCAGCCGCACGCTGATCACGTTCGACGACGGCACGGCGACCTTCTGCTACTACAACGCAGACGGCTCGACCGGCTACTCGATGAATGACATCGTGTACGCGTCCCGCACGACCTGCAGCGCCACGGTGACCATCAACGACGTGGTCCTCAGCGGCCCCAACGCCTACAAGAAGGTCGCGGGCGTCGCCGAGGGACAGAACAACGCCTTGGCTTCGAGCGGCTTCGCGGCTGAAGTCGCGTTCTTCGACGCCAGCGGTGACAACTCCGCCGGCCTCGGCGACACGTTCTACCTCCGCACGACCTCCGGAGCGACCTCGCCCAACATCCTGGACATCCGGCTGACGCCGTTGAACGTTTGCGACACGTGTGTCAACATCACGCCGACGCCGACCCCGACGGGCACCACGGTCCCGCCCACCTCGGGCGGCACGACCCCGCCCACCTCGGGCGGCACGGTCCCGCCGACCTCGGACGGCAGCTCCTCGGCGAGCCCCACCACGGGCGGCAAGAAGCAGCCCGGCTTCGAGTTGGTGGCCCTGGTGGCCGCCCTCGGCGCCGCGCTGGTCCTCGTGCGCCGCAAGCTGTAAGCCCCTCGGGTTTTGCAGCGGTCGAACGCTGAACCTTTTCCCTCTTCCTCTCCTTTTCCTTCCCTTTTCTTGGATTCCTTTTCTAGGCCGTGGCCCGTGCAAGCAAGGTCAAGCCGCCCTCCCACTAGGCTACTGTCGTGGCCGCAAAAGACCTCAACTTCAGTTTCACGGTCAAGGTCGCCAAGGAGGAGGATAGCCCCTGGTACGCGGATTGCCTTGACCTCCAGGCTGCCACACCTTCGGTGACTCCAAGCAGGCAGCCCTGGAGAACATCCGCGACCTCATCCGGCTCCACCTGGAGCGACAGGGCAGCAAAGCCATCCGCGACGTGCGGGAGTTCACCCGCCATATGCGGTGAAGGCAGGAAAGACAGCCGCAAGCGGCCTCGGTTTCCCAAGAAATCCTATTTTCACATACTCCCACCACTACACATACATACCCCCCTTGGCATAGGGTGTTCCCATGCCCATCCTGGCTCGACCCCCCGAACCCGCTTTCGCGCGTCCGGGTGCCAACCCGACCCTGGAGACCCAGGAGTACATCCGGGCCGTGCTGGAGGGCGCCCACCGCCCCGTGAGCCGCAACGAGATCCTGCGCCTCCTCTCCTCCTGGGGGCATGGGACGAGCCGCCCCAGCCTCAACGCCGTCGTCGGCTACCTGGCGCGCGACGGCATGGTCGTGGAGGGGTCGAAGGGGCTGCAGTGGGCCCCCCAGGCCGAGGGCTCCATCCTGGAGACCATCCGCCGCAAGCGGACCCCCTGAGGCGGCCGTGTGGGCATCCCGGCCGAGGAGGTCATCCGGAGCGACGGGGCCGAGGCCGCCGTCGCGGCCCTTTCGGCTTCCAAGGACCCCGCCCCCCGCAGCATCCTCCGGAGGGTCGCGTACTATGAAGA
>DATDQC010000195.1:0-9086 GCA_035292455.1 Thermoplasmatota archaeon | reverse complement strand
CGGCGGCCGGCGAGGCCCACCCGAGCATGGTCCACCAGGTCGTAGGCGGGTCCTCCGGGCTGCCGGGTCCTTCGCCCCCTTCTCCGTCCCCGCCCTCCCCCCCTGGACCCGGGCCCGCCCCCATGGGAGGCTCGGGTCCGTCTCCGCCGGGCGCCCCGCTCCCTTCCGTGGAACCCGATCGGGTCGAGCCCATCATGTTCGTCCACGGAATCGACATTGACCCCGTGTGGACCGAAGGCAGCCCTTGGGGGGAGTTCCGCTGGAAACTGGAAGAATGGGGTTGGACGGGGCCCAACGTCGAATGGGGGTACTACGAGTGCGACAACGAGAACATTCACGGGTTCAAGTATTATGGAGAGATGATCGACCACCATCCGCTTCATTCGGGTCACCCGCATTCCACCCCGGATGTGGACGATGGGGGCGGAAACCACGACGGCGATGCCAACTGCGGAGGGGTGCCGAGCGACACGGCCCACGATCCTGACACGAGCATCCGTCATCTCGGAGTCCACTGGGCCTGGGCGGTCTACGACCACTACTGGAACCCGAACGGCGACCTGGAGGTCCCGGCGCCGACTTGCGTGAAGGCGGTGGGCCATTCCATGGGCGGCCTGATCATCCGCTACGCCATCCAGCACATCGGGGATCCGGGTTTCCCTCCGTCTCTCTGTGTCAGCGATGTCGTGACGCTCGGTACGCCCCACGACGGCGCCCTCGAGCGATACAGCATGTGCGGCTGGACGCAGTGCAACGAAATGAACCATGGATCCGGGTTCCTGAGGGGGTTGGGGGCGGACCAGAACCCCCAGACGGCGCCGGGCGACACGGACTGGACCGTGATGGGCTCCTTCGGGGACGATTCCGTGGGCGCCTACAACGCGGTGCACAACATCCAGGCCCCCCACGAGATCCTCTTCCGCGAGAACGTGGACCATATGGGCACGGCAGGCTGGAAGGATCATCACACGCGGGATTGGCAGGCAGACGTGGAAGTTGGAGAGGGCGGCATGCCCCGGCGCCTGGCCCTGGACGCGCCCATGGTCACCTACTTCACGCACCTGTCGCTCAAGCACAAGACCTGGGGCTGCGGCACAGACCACGTCGAGAGCGAATACATCCACATGTCGGAGGAGTTGTGGTACGAACCCGTTGCCTATGGCGCCTGGCCGCTTCCAATCGACCTCGAGATGACGGGCGAGCCCCACGACGCGTGGGAAGACTGCTGGTACCGCATCGAGGTGGGGCCGGGCACTGCGGCCCTACAGGTCGACGTGCTCCGTCCCGGCTTCATGCCCCGGATGTCGGTCCATGCCGGTTCGCCGACGGGCCCCGAAGTGTGCACGACGGCCGGCTCCAAGCTCCCGCAAGGCTCCTGCACGGTCGCGCAGCCCGCCCTCGGCCTCTACTTCGTCCGCGTGGAAAGCCAAGGGTCGATGCAACCCTTCACCATCAAGGCAACCACGTCGCCCACCGATGAGCGCATCGTGGGCATCCAATGGACCCAGGTTCCCACCGAGGCGTTCCCGGGAACCGACGTGGAGGTCTGCTGGAAGGTGATGGGCCGCGGGCGGGTCCTCCACACGGCCGTCCACGGGTTCCCCGCCAACGACCCCTCGGACGAATGGGAGACACCGGCGCAAACCGGCGCCCTTGCGATGGAGATGGAGTTCTGCGACCGTTTCCAGATGCCGTCCCCGGAATCCGGGGGGGTCCTCCTCCGCGCCCACGCGGCGGGCCCCAACGAGGAGCTGTACGCGGAGGAGGCCTTCGTCGCGGTGGCCGCACCCGACGACTGCGGGTCCGACGGCGACGCAGGGGACTGGGCGGGCATGGCGCTTCGCATCGACCCCACGCCGTCCGTGGGCTGCGATGGCGCGCTCCTTGGCATGGGCTGGCCCGACTGGGAAGACTGGTACGTGTTCGACGTGCTGGCGGAGGGAACCAAGCTCAGCATAGAATTCAGCCAGACGGCTGGCGAGCCGGATGCGGGCTTCAGCGTGTGCATCCACGACCACGAACTCCGGGAAGTCGTATGCGCTTCGGGAGTCGGGGGGGCGCAGTCGGCGTCCGCCCTGACGGATGCGGGCGGGGACTGGTACCTCCGGGTCACGGCTTTTGCGCCACCTGGGTCGTACAACTTCACCCTGCAGGCGAAGCCCATGCACAACGACTGCGACTCGGGCGGCGACGCTCCCATGATTGCCTCCGGGGGCCTCGAGGTCGAGCCTCCCGTGCCTTGCCACGGCTCCGTCCAGCCCGACAACCAGCTCGATGGCTACCGCTTCCGCGTCCCCCACGTCGGCATGACACTTCATGCAGAGTTCTCGTTCTCCTCGGAGGAAGGCGCCCTCCCCCTCGACCTCTGCCTCTACGATCTCGCCTCCAGCATCCCGCAAGGGTGCGCCAAACCCAGCGGCGCGGATTCCAAGACGCTCTCCTTGCCAATCCCGACGGAGGGGGATTGGGGCCTGCAGGTCGAGGCGCACGCCGGGGAGAGCGAGTACGACCTCTTCATCCAGCTCTTGGACTCCGTGCTGGACGACTGCGGGACCCACGACGACGTGAAGAACGCCCCGCCCGGCCATCCGATGGTCCCGGACCCCGCCACGGGGTACAAGGACTGCGCGGGCGACCTGCACGTGACCTCTGACGAGGATTGGTACTACGTCGAGACCGACCCCGGCCAGGTGCTCACGGTCACCTTCACGCCCGCCAAGGGGGCGCCGGCCTACTCGGTCTGCCTTAACCCCCCCGAGGGGGCCCCCGGGCCCGCGCCGGAATGCCGGGCCGTCCGCTTCAACACCCCCGAGACCTTCGGTCCGTTCCACCCCACCCACCAAGGTCGCTGGGACATCGGGGTCCTGGGGCCAGGCAGCACCCAGCGCTACCTTCTCCAGGTCCATGTGGACACGCCCGACGGCCAGGACGACTGCGGGAGCCAACGGGACGCCAGTGGGTGGGACCCCCACCACCTGGGTGAGCCGCCCATCGACTGCGTCGGCGTACTCTGGGACGGCTCGGACGACACCTACACCTTCACGCTCGCGCAGCCGGAAACCCAGCTTACCATCCTGCTGGACGACCTGTGGGATGCGGACGCGTACGTCCTCGTCACGGGCCCCGACGGCAAGACGTATGGCGGGGACGGCTGGGGCGTCGAGCACGACTTCGTGGTCATCCCGGCGACCAGCTCCCCGCCGCCGGAGGTCGCCATGGCCGGCGAGTGGAAGGTTGAGGTCCTGCGGCACGAAGGCTTTGGCACCTATCGCCTGCGCGCCATGGTGGGCGAATACGACTGCGGGCAGGTCGGGGACGCCCCCGACGACTCCTGGGCGTCGCGCGACGCGGGAGAACTCGACGTGGACTGCGTGGGCACGCTGCCGCTGCGCGTGCCGGATCCGCACCAGGCCGCGCAGGCACGCGACCCTGGGGACTCGTATCGGTTCTGGGCGCCTGAAGGGCAGATCGTCACCGTGACGGTCTCTTCCCCGCCGGAGGACGGCGATTTCGACTTCTGCCTCCACCAGGACAACGGCGACCCGCTGTGGCCCTACTGGTGTTCCCAGGCAGGCGGTGCGGTCCCCGAGACGGTCCGCTACCAGACGGACGGCGCCGGATACTGGGTCGTGGTCGTCACCCACAAGAGCGGAAGCCACCTGTACCGCCTGCAGGCCAGCGGAGAGGACGCCAACGACTGCGGCCTCGGGCACGATGCCTCGGGCAGCATGCACACGCCCGACGCCCGGCAGGCCGGCGACACGCCCTGCGCCGGAACCATCCCGATTGGCGACTACTACGACCACTACGCCGCGACCGGCACCATCGCGGGCGGAGACCTCATCGTGACCCTGGAGGCCGACGAGGGCGCCGGCTTCTACTTCTGCATCCTGGACCCGAGCGGGAACGAGTACCCCTGCGAGGAGGTGGAATCGGGGGACTCGGCCACGGTCGCCCGAACCAACGTCGGGCAGTCGCCGGGCTGGCGGGTGCGCATCAACATGAACGGGGCCTTTGGCGGATACCGTCTCACCATCCAGACGCCCGGCCCGCAGAACGACTGCGGGACTGGGAGGGACGCAGGCGATCAGGTCGCGGCCGCGGACTGGCCGATCTTCCAGCCTTCCCTCCATTACGGCACGAACCAGTGCTCGGGCCAGCTTCGGCCGGGGGACCGGGGCGACTGGTTCAAGGTCTCCTTGCAGGCGCGCGAAGGCCTGAAGGCCACGATGACGCCTGCGCCAGGCGCGGACTTCAGGGTCTGCATCCTGCGGCCGGACACCGGCATCATCGCGTGCGGGAACCAGCCCGCCGGCCAGGCGGAGACCGTGGAGGTCGCGCCAGGGCTCACCAGCACGGCGGCCGGGGTCTACTACATAACGGTCGTGCCGGTCTCGGGCTCCGGGGCGTACGGGTTGCAGGTCGTGTACACGGCGGCGCCAGCGCTGCCCCAGAACGACTGCAACTCGGGCTCCGATGCGGAGGCCTCGTCGCCGAGCCTGGTGCTGGAGACCACCTGTTCCGGCGAGCTTCCGGCCACCACCACCGACGAGGACTGGTACGACTTCTACGTCCACGGGGCGTCGAGCTTCACCATCCAGGTGCAGAACTCGGGGGGCGCCGTCAGCTACTGCCTCTCCGGGGCCGGCCATGGCGCAATCTGCGGATCGGCCAACTCGGGCCAGGCCGTCCAGGTCGCCAAGGACGGCTGGTGCGACTGGGGCATCCGCCTGTTCGGGGACGCGACGACGACCTCGGCGGGCGCCACCTATACGGTGACGCTGGCGGTGCAGGACGCCCCGCCCGGCGGCGAGAGTTGCGGCGGCGGCGACTGCGATCCCGAATCGGATGGCCACTACTTCTGCGAGGAGATCCCCCTGGACTTCCGATACCTGGGCGGCTTCGGCGCCGTGGGCGAATATTGTGGCCCCAACGCTGCCGACCACGTCTACCTTCCCTTCTCCTTCGAGTTCTACGGCCAGGTGCGCCGGGACGTCTGGATCCACGCCAACGGAGGGTACATCACGTTCGCGAACGAGCAGCCCTGCCAAGGCCTGCCCGGCCTCGGCGTGGCCGGGTACGCGGGCCCCATCTACATCGCCCCGTCAGGCTCAGGGAGAGGGTTCGCCTACTCCGTCCAGGGCGTGGTGGGCGACCGCGTGGCCGTGTTCGAGTGGTCCGGCGTGTTTCCTGGGGACGAGAGCGGGCAGAACGTCTGGATGGGCGATTATGCCGTGACGTTCGAAATCCTCCTCTACGAGCGCAACAACGAAATCGAGGTCCACATCTTGGAGGGCAAGACGGGGCTCTACGGCACGGCGCAGACCCGCTACACGGGCATCCAAGGCCCCGACTCAAGCCTCTGGTACATCGACGGTGACCAGTTCCAGTCCGGCCCGTTCGACGCCAGCGGACTGGCGGTGCGGTTCACGCCCCTGGCATAGCGCGCATCGCTTGCGTCAGGCGCCCTGGAGCAGCTGCCTCGCGTACTCCTTCTCCATCACCGCCGCGCGCACCTGAAGGACGTTCTCCCGCAGGATGTCCTTGACCATCTGGTCCATGCGGGGGTCCCTGAGCGTCTCCACGAGGACGCGCTGCGTCACCCGCGACGCCGTGGTGACCACGTCGTCGAAGAAGGGGAGGCGTCGGACCGTGGCCAGGGCGGGGTCGGCCTTGACCTTACCCGCCACCAGGTCGGTCACCTCCCCGCCGTGCCGCTCGAGGGCGTCGGCGAGGTTCTTGGTGTAGGTGCCCTTTTGCAGCACTTCAAGGGTCTCGTCGAGGACCTTGACGGTGACGGCGTCGCCGATGGTCTCGACGATGACGCCCTGGAAGCGCCGGAGCAGGCGGCGCGTGAAACCGGTCCCGAAGGCGCGGTCGGCGGCCCGCCCGAAGCGCGACGTCAGGACCACGATGCGGACGATCCTAAACAGCCGGAAGCCGCGGATGGCGGGGTGGGCGACCGGGACCATGCCGAGGAGGTCGTACCAGTACCGGAGCGGGAAGGTCTTGGGTTTCTCGTCCTTGACCCAGCGGATGGAGAACTCAAGGGCGAAGATGCCGACGATGGCGTAGTCGGCGAGGAGGATGTCGCGGCTTTGGGCCGGGGTCGGGCTGCCCCAGGCCTCATAGGCAAGCATCCCCACGGAGACCAGGGCGAGGACGAGCATGAGCCAGTCCACGGCGGTGACGCGGCGACGGGGCATGCCGCGGCCAAGCTCGCGCTGGAGAAAGGGGTGTTGGCCGGGGCTTTGCCCTAGAAGAGCAGGCCGAGGGAGCTCAATTCCGCGGTGATCTTGTCGACCGCTTCCTCGGCGTCCTCCTTCTTGCGGGCGCCGGTGCAGACCAGTTTGCCGCTGCCGAAGATGAGGACGACGACCTTGGGGTCGGTGAGGCGGTAGACGAGGCCGGGGAACTGTTCCGGCTCGTACTCGACGTTCTCCAGGCCGAGGCCGATGGCGATGGCGTTGAGGTTGAGTTCCGCGCCGAGGTCGCTGGTGGCGACGATGTTCTGGATGGTAATCTCGGGGTCGTCGATGGTCTTGAAGCCGTGCGCCCGCAGTTGGGTGCAGACGATGCCCACCGCGGTGTGGACCTCCTCGATGGACTTGGCGCCGGTGCAGACGACCTTGCCGCTGCGGAAGATGAGGGCGGCGGTCTTGGGTTCCGGGACGCGGAAGACGAGGCCGGGGAACTGCTCGGGCTCGTACTCGGCGTTGGGGAACGTGGCGCTGATGGCGTTGAGATCCAGCTCTTCGCCGATGGAGGTGCTGGCGACGACGTTCTGGATGTGGATTACGGCCATGGGGCGTCCCTCCTTGATATAAGGAGCAAGCGGCCAAGCCAGCGGGGGTATATAAATGGTCTTGGCCACGGAAAAAGCGCTCTTAATCTCCTTATCAGAGGCAAAGTTCCTTTATATCGCCGCAGGTCAGCGCGGCGTGGCGGTCCCCGTCGGGCAGGTGGTGTTCTGGTCGGTGATCGCCTCGACGCCGCTGGCGCTGCTGCTGTTCACACCCCGGGCATGGGGGGGCGGCCTCCTCGCCAACCTTTGGCGGCTGGTGCGCGACTACCACTGGCACCTCGTCCTCTTTGGCCTCATCGTCGTCGAGAAGACCTGGGTGGACGCCCTCAACGACCCCATCCGGGGAATCTTCGGGGAGCACACTCGTCTGGTGTGGGACATCGAGGGGGACACCACCTACCGCATCCAGCGCCTCTTCGAGCACCCCTGGCTCACCGCGGTGCTGAACCTCCACTACCTGTGGGGCTACGTTTTCCTCAACTACTTCACGGTCATCCTCTACGCCTACCGCGACGACCGCGAACTCGCCGGCCTCACCGCCCTCAACTACTCCGTCATCTACATCCTGGCCATCCCGTTCTACCTCTTCTTCAACGTCCAGGTGACGAGCGACTTCATCCCCGGCATGAAGGCGCTCCTCTACCACAGCGGCCCCGGCTTCTTCTCGTTCTTCATCGCCCACGACCCCCTCGACAACGCCTTCCCCAGCCTCCACATCGCCATCCCCTTCGGGCTCATCCTGGTGACCTGGTGGACGATGCGGCGCCGCGGCTACACCCTGGCGGACTGGGAGCACCGCGCGTACCTCCGCTTCATCCTCGTCAACACCGCGGTCTTCGCCTTCAGCATCCTCTACCTCGGCATCCATTGGGTCACCGACATCCCGGGCGGCCTCCTCGTCGGCCTGCTGGGAGCCCTCATCGCCGACGAGTGGAACCACGATGTCTTCCGTGCCCTCCGGCGCGTCGACCTCTGGGTCACCTCCTTGGGGCGCCGCCTCCGGCCGCAGCCCCGCCAGGCCGGGCCCTTGGTCTAGAACCCAGGGAGCCGCCGCCCCCACCCGCCAGGCTTTATTGTCACCAGGTCTGTGAGCGGTCGTGGTCGCGGAAGAGGAGGCGCCCGCCACACGGCTCGCCCAGGAGGCCCTGGCGCGCGACCGCATCGTCGAGCACCTCAAGCGCACCGGCACCGACTCCATCAGCGGTATTGCCCGCATGCTCTCCGAGAGGCGCGAGGCCCCATTGCACCGCCTCACCGTGGCGGGCTACCTGCAGGCGCTCTTTGACCTCGGCGTCCTCAAGGAGCTCGACCGGCCGCCGTCGAAGCTCTACCAGCTCTCCAGCCCGGAGGCGCACCGCACGCTCCACCAGCGCGCCTGGCGCCAGATCGAGGAGATGAACCGCAGCGAGGAGGACAAGGTCCGCCTCCTCGTCGCCGCACTGCAAACCCTGCTCGGGCGCCCCGTCTTCCACGCCGAACTGCTGCACGCCGGCGTCCCCCGCGTCCCCGACGCCCTCGCCAAGGTCGTCGTCCCCGACGAGGTGCGCCGGGCCTACCGCCGCCTCTTCGAGCGCAAGGCGAGCCCCCGCATCGACGTCCCGCAGCGCGACCCGCTCTACGGCCTCCCCCCCGGCGACCCCATCCTCGGCCACTCGCAGGTGGGCGACGTCGTCCGCAGGGCGCTCGTGAAGGCCTCGGGCGCCGAGCACCTGGTCGCCGACCGCACCGGCGCCGCGGGGGCGCAGCGCGCGCTCGACCTGGAGGGGCCGACGTGACGCCGCTCGAGCAGGGCGTCCTCGCCGAGATCACCCCCACGCCGGCCGAGGAGGCCGCCGCGGCGCGCGCCGTCGCGGACCTCGAGGCCGAGGCGACGCGCGCCCTCGCCGAGGCGGGCCTCCCCGGTGCGGCCGCGGTGCAGGGCAGCCTCGCCAAGGGGACCTGGCTCAAGGGGGGCGCCGACATTGACCTCTTCCTCCTCCTCGACCCCGCCGTGCCGCTTGACGAACTGGAATCGGTGGCCGAGCGGGTCGGGCGCCGCATCCTCGAGAAGCCGCAGAAGAAGTACGCCCAGCACCCCTACCTGCAGGGGTTCTTCCGCGGCCAGGCGGTGGACCTGGTGCCGGCCTACCGCGTCGCGTCGGCGCACGCCAAGATGAGCGCCGTCGACCGCACCCCCTTCCACACCGCCTGGGTGCGCACTCGGCTCGACGCGCGCGGCCGCGGCGAGGTGCGGCTCGCGAAGCGCTGGATGAAGGGGGTCGGCGTCTACGGCGCCGAGACC
>DATDQC010000194.1:0-2584 GCA_035292455.1 Thermoplasmatota archaeon | reverse complement strand
CGGGGGGCGTCTGGCTCGTCCTCCGGACCGACGGCTCCTTCCTGGTCCCGGTCGTCATCCTGCTGATGGCCGCCATGACGCTGTATGTCCTCCTTCGTCCGAACTTGGGAGCCGACGACCGCCCGGTGGCAGGGGCGTGGCGCCTCGCGGCGATGGCCCTCGCCGCCCTTCTCATCGGGACCTACGACGGCATCCTCGGCCCCGGCACCGGTTCTTTCCTGCTCATCTCCCTCGTGGGTTTCTTGGCGTTCGGGTTCAGGAAGGCGGCCGCCCTCGGACGCGTCCTCAACCTCGCCTCCAACGTCGCGGCGCTCTCCTACTTCGCCTGGGCCGGCCACGTGGACTGGGCCGTCGGCCTCCCGATGGCGGCGAGCATGGCGGTGGGTGGCTGGGTCGGCTCCCACACCACGCTCCGGCACGGCGACCGCGTCGTGAAGCCGCTCTTCGTGGCGGTGACGCTGGCGCTGATGGTGCGGTTGAGCGGAGGGGTTGCAGGTTGGTGGTGAGTAGGTTCTCACCCCTCATGCCAACAGAAATATACCTTCACCTACATATGTTGTAGTTGATGAGTGTAGTCAGCGTCCGGCTTTCCGATGAGGTGGAGTCGTTCTTCCGCAAGCACGGGATTGCTCCAGGCGTCCGTGCCCGGGAGCTCTTGGAGCGGGAGGCCGAACGCATCCGGCTGAAAGAAAACCTGGCGTTCCTGGACAGCGTAAGCCGGAAGCCCAGCAAGAGGCTGGTCGACCTGTTGCGTGAGGAACGCGATGCGCACTAAGTCGGTGGCGCTCGATGCCAGCTGCGTTGGCAAGCTCTTTCTGAAAGAGCCCGACAGCGTCGAATTCCGCACATGGTACCAACAGATGAAGGCGACCGGCGCCGATTTCCAATCGTCCACGCTGCTGCAATTCGAACTGGGGAACATCGTCCGCCGCGAGTTCGCAGCCGACGAGCGGCAAGGGGACATCCTGGCCGCGGCGCTGGACGGCATCCATCTGCAAGAGGTCGCCCCTGCAGACCCATTCAGGTTCACCCAGGCCCTAACCTACTATGATGCCGCCTATGTGTGCGTGGCCGCAGAGTCCGCGGCGTTGGCCACCTACGACAGCGACATGGTGAAGGTCGCCCGACAATCCGACCCCGGCATCGCAATCTGGGACGCCAAACGCATCAAGGCAGCGACCAAACCAGGGTTCGTCGCTTGGCTGAAAAAACAGAATGGTGCAAAGCAGCCACTTCAAGGCTTCGCGAAAGACGTGCAACAGGACAAGTTTTCCAAAGAGGCCTGGAGCTTCCTCCAATTCTTGGGTTACCTGGAAGAGTATCGCCAGATTGGAGGTCCGACGGAAGAGGCTCTCGATTTGGCCCTCGAGGAGTTCGTCGCGGCACAATCCTGAGCGCCCAGGGAAAAACGTTCAAGCCTGCGTCGCGTGCCCCGCCTGAAGCCCATGCCCGCCTCCCACGTCCCCGACGAGGAGTACTCCTGGCAGAAGCCGGAGTTCTTCGCCAACCCCGTCGTCCAAGTCCAGCCCACCAAGGACATCGTCAAGCTCGTCGAGATGATGCGCGACACCTCGGCGCAGGGCCGGCAGATCGGCATGGTGTGCGACATCCTGCGGCGGGCCCTGGAGGACCCCGACCGCCCCACCGTCGTCCTCGCCACCGCCGGGACGCTCATCTCGACCGGGATGCGCGACCTCTTCACCAAGATGGTCGAGGCGGGCTTCATCGACTGCTGGGTCTCCACCGGCGGCTGCATCGACGACGACCTCTACATCAGCCTCGGCGGCCCCGTCGGCATCGGCCGCCCCACGGTGGACAACCTCCTGCTCCGCGAGCACATGATCGACCGCCTCTATGACTCCTACATCGACGAGGACTTCCTGCGGGCCTGCGACGGCTACATCTCCTACATGGCGGACGACCCCAAGCTCGCCGGCCCGAGGACGAGCCGGCAGTTCATGCAGCACCTCGGGGAGTCCATCCTCGCCCGCAGGACCTACAACGACCTCACTCCCAAGAACGACGGCGTCATCGCCGCCATCGCCAAGAACGGTGTCCCGATGTTCATCCCGGCTCTCACCGACTGCAGCATGGGCATCGGCCTCTGCATCAACCACTGGCGCCACACCCGCGCCGGCACCAAGAAGACCTTCTTCCACGACCCGGTGGCGGACAACTGGGAGATCACGCAGCTCAAGGGCAACAGCAAGAAGTCCTGCGTCATCTACCTCGGCGGCGGCGTCCCCAAGAACTTCGTCAACGACTGCGAGGTGGTCTGCGAGACCACGGAGTACACCGACCGCGAGGGGCACGAGTACGCCGTCAACATCACGATGGACCGCCCCGAGTTCAACGGCCTCTCCGGCTCGACGCTCGAAGAGGCGCAGGCGTGGGGCAAGGTCCACCGCAACGCCACCAAGGCGACCTGCTACGCAGACGTGCTGCTGGCCTGGCCCATCGTCGCCAACTACCTGCTCGCGACCTGCAAGCCCCGCAAACTCCTGCGACCGAAGTACGAGGGCAACACGCTCGTGGAGCTCGGTGGCCGCAAGATCACCCGGCGCGACGGCGAGTTCGCCGAGGC
>DATDQC010000193.1:0-5455 GCA_035292455.1 Thermoplasmatota archaeon | reverse complement strand
GTACGCCCTCGCCGAGTTCGCCGACCTCGCCCGCCAGCGGGCCGAGGGGGACGCGGCACTCGCCAAGGGCATCTACGAGGCGGGGCACCACACGCCGTTCCAGCACCCCACCTTCGTCTTCGCCCTCGAGGGGGTGTCGCGCAACGTCGTGGAGTCGTTCCTCCACAACCACACCTTCTACAACTCGGAGCAGCAGAGCCAGCGCTACGTCGAGATGAAGGACGCCGAGGTCGTGGTGCCCGCTTCGGTGGCCGCCCGCCCCGACGCCCGCGCCTTGTACGAGGACGCGGTCCGCTCGGCGTGGGACGCCTACCACGCGCTCCGGACACGCCTCACCGAGCCCAACCGCAAGGTCATGGCCGCCATCGGCCGCCTCAAGGGGCAGTCCGACAAGGAGGTGGTGAAGGAGGCGGAGAAGAAGGCGCAGGAGATGGCGCGCTACGTCATCCCCGTCGCCGCGTCGACCCAACTCTACCACACCATCTCCGGCATCGTCCTCCTGCGCTACGCCCGGATGTGCGAGGCCCAGAACGCCGCGGCCGAGGCGCGCGCCGTGGTGGCCGCGATGGTGGAGGAGGTTCGGAAGGTGGACCCCGGGTTCATCGAGCGCATCGCGGAGGCGACCCGGCCCCGCGGCGAACAGGCGGAATGGGGCCTGGTGGGCGACAGCCGCCCGGCGCCGCTTCCCGCCGGAGAGGTCAGCCGCCTCGTCCACGCCACCCCCGACGCCCCCCGGCTGGTCGCCGCCACCCTCCGGGAGGTCACCGGCTCCGCCCTGCCCGACGCCGAGCTCCTTCGGCGCGTCCTCGACCCCGCCGCCAACGCCGCCTGGACCGACACCCTCAACACCTGGGACCACAGCCCCGTCCTGCGGACCCTGCGGCACGTCCACTACACCTTCCGCAAGCGCCTCAGCCTCACCGCCTACGCCCAGGACCAGCGCCACCGGCTGACCCCGGGGACGCGGCCGCTCCTGCAGCGCTGCCTCACCCCCGAGCCGGACGTCCACGTCCCCGACGTGGTGGCCTCCGACCGCGAGGCCAGGCGGATCTACGACGCCGCCATCCGGAGCCTGTGGGGCGCCATGGGCCGGCTGCGCGCCCTCGGAATCCCCGACGAGGACGTCGTCTACCTGCTCCCGAACGCGACGAACGTCACCTTCCACCAGTCGGGAGACCTGCTGTCGTGGATCCACAAGTGGCGGCTCCGGCTCTGCTTCAACGCCCAGAAGGAGATCTTCGACGCCAGCCTCGCCGAACTCCGACAGGCCCAGAAGGCCCACCCCGAACTCACCGCCTGGCTCGGCCCCCCCTGCTCGTTCGTGGCCGCCCGCCAGCCGCCGGACCTGCAGGACTCCGTCGAGGCGTGCTGCCCCGAGGGGCCGCGCTGGTGCGGCGTCAAAGTGTGGAAGAACTTTGACGCCGCGAAGGGCGTCCCCAAGCGGCCGTATTGAGCCGGGCGCCTCAGAGGCTAAATCCCCCCTTCCTCCTGGGCCGCCGATGCGCATCCTCCTCCTGGCCACGACCGCCCTGCTCCTTGCCAGCCTGGCCGGTTGCACCAACTCCAGTTCCGGGTCGGTGGACGAGGCCGCCCCGCCTGCGGGCGATGCCGGCGCCGACACGCCCGAGCAGCAGGCAACGCCCGAGAGCGCCCCCATCGACGGCGAGCCGGCCGACTGCCTCCGGCTGGCCCCCACCGCGACCACTTTCGACAATCCGACCCACCTCGCCACGGGGTGGGAAGAGCGCGACGCCCACCTGGCCTACGCGGTGGACGACACCTTCGTGGCGCGCTGGGGCGACGACTGGCGCGCAGAGGCCGAGGACCTCGCCCGCATCATGGACGAGTTCTACACCCGCGAGGTCGACCTGCGCATCGTGCCGACCGGCTTCTACCGCCTCGAAGGCTTCAACGCCAGCGTCGAGGACGAGGCGGGGGGCGCCGCCCCGGAGGCCCTCATGACCCGCCTCATCGCGGCGTGGGACGGGAACTTCAGCGAGGTCAAGCGCGACACCGTGATGTTCCTCCTCGGCGCCGACATCTCCGGCAGTGTTGCAGGCCTCGCCAACTGCATCGGCGGCGCCAAGTACCCCGAGGTGGCCTACGTCTGGGTGGAGGCGCACGACCGCGCCGGCGGAAGCCTGCTCGGCGCCGGGCCGACCGTCTTCGTGGACATCGCCGCCAAGGTCGCCGTCCACGAGTTCGGCCACATGGTCGGCGCGCACCACCACTACGCCAACTGCGTCGAGCCTGCGCCGGCGTATTCACCCGACGATGCCATGGGCGTCTGCAGCGTGATGATCAACGACGTCGGCCTCGCCTCGCTGACGTTCAGCAGCCTCGAGAGCCTCGCCGTGCGCGGCTACATCGAGTCCGTTGACCTCTAGAAGGTGTTTCATGACCTCTCCGGGGGGCCTGGGAGTTGTTCTGGCGGCGCGGCGCGTTGCCCCAGACGGAGCCACAGATTTCGCGGATTCCACGGATTCGGACCATTTGGCCATCTGCGAAATCTGTGGCCAGGCGGGCGCCGAAAATAGCCCATTTCCAGGAAAGGTTGTGAAATGTCCTCTAGAGGTCGTTGCGAGCGCAAGGCCGAAGACGCCGTCCGTCGTGTGCGCACCGTGACCGGCCCCCTCAACACTCGCCGCCACCCCTCGGCGGAGCCGGTCGCCGACCCCGAGAGCGACCCTCGCCTCGACGAAGGCATCCGCCTCTTCAACGAGGGGCACCGCTGGCACGCCCACGAGGCGTGGGAACCGCTCTGGATGGGCCTCGATGGCGAGGACAAGCTGTTCCTGCAGGGGCTCATCATGGCGGCGGCGATGCTGCACCAGTACGGCCGTGGCGTCCCGGGCGGGGTCGCGAGCCACTGGGAGAACGTTCGCCAGCGCATCCCACCGACCTTGCGGGAACGGTGGGGGGTGGACGCCGCCGCGCTGCTGCGGGACCTCGCGCCCTACGCCGAGGACGCCGCGGCCGGGCGGCCGCTTGCGCGGGACCCGAAGGCGGTCCGCATCAAGCGTCGCTGACCGTCACCTGGACCAGGCCGCGCAGGCTGCGCCGCTGCACGTTGGCGGCCCCCTCGCCCTCCGACCAGGCGCGGACACCGTACTCGGCGGTCGCCTGCCAGACCAGGTCGAAGGTGCCGGCCCGGCGCGGCGTGTAGGGGTTGACGACGTAGCCCTGCACGTCCTCGGGGTAGCCCCAGGTGTCCCCCCAGTGGGCCGTCGCCGGCTCCGCGCGCTCCTCCCCGAGCCGTGTGACGAGGGTGAAGCGGTACTCCTCCTTGTCCCGGCTCGCCTCCTGGAGCCGGTAGGTGAGCTTGAGGTCGAGGCGCTGCCCCTTGGCGACCTTCACCTTGGTCGGAGCCTTGAGCGCAAGGTCGATCTCGCCTTCCACGCCGGCGTGGGCGAGCACGAGCGAGAGGGGCTCCGGCTTGCCGTCGCGTATGCGGGCCATGCGACGTGATGCGGGGTCCGCCTCTTGAGGCCAGCGGCGCGTTTCCTCAGGCCCGGCGACGGACGGAGCGGGCCGCCCGCCGCCGCACCACCGACTGCAGGAACCGCCCGGTGCGGGTCGAGGAGCCCTCCGACTCCAGTTTGCGCAGCACTTTCTGGAGGACGGAGCGGTCGAGCTCCGCCTCGCGCCACATGCGGTCGAACTTGCGCTCCAGCTCGCCGGCGAAGGCGGGGTCCTCGAGGTGGACGACGGCGAGGTAGTGGGTGGGGTCGAGGGGGTTGCGGACCCCGATCATGACGCGGCGGCCGTCGAGGACGCTGAAGGGGGGCGATGCGCTCGACACCAGGCGGACCTGCAGCGTCTCCCCGAGGTGGGGAAGCAGGGCGTCCAGGACCTGGGCGACGTAGGGGGTGCCCATGAGGTACTCGACGTCCGACTCCCGGATGATCATCCGGGTCCGCACGCCGCGCACCACGGCGTCGCGGAACGCGTCGAAGAGCTGCAGGTCGTCGTCCCGGATGGACTCGAAGGCGAGGTAGGCCGCGACGCGGGTGCGCGCCTCGTGGGTCGCCTCGATGAGAAGGCTGCGGGCCGCGTCTTCCCCGAGCCGGACGCCGTAGGCGGTGGCGCCCGGGGCGGATTGGGGGTGGAGACGCTTGAGTTCCGCTTCCAGGGCGGCCGCCTGCTTCTCGAGGCCGCGCTCCGACTCCTGGATGCGCCGTTTCTGGGTGGCGAGGAGGCGGGGCGGGACCGCGTCGAGCGCCACTGGCGAGAAGACCCGGGGGCGCCCCCCCTTCTCGGTCACCAACCCCTTCTCCGCGAGGAGGTGGAGGGTGTCGTAGACACGGCCGAAGGGGATGCCGCTCTCGCGGCTCAGGTCGGGGCCGGTGCGGTCGCCGTGCCGCAAGAGGTGCTCCAGGGCCTTGGCCTCGTAGGCACTGAGGCCAAGCGCTTCCAGGGCCTCCATCATACAACCCCGGCCAAGTTGTGAACGAGTATAAGGGTTAATCTAGCCCTTTTCCTGGACGACGGCGTGGACGCGGGCCTTGTGCGGGGCATCCTCTGGCGGCACCTGGCGACCGCCAGGCCCGCCCTCGCCCGCGGCGCCCCCGAGCCCGACCCGGTGGACCTCGCCCCCGCCGGCCCCTACGCCGACGCGCTCCTCCGGCTCGGCCGCGCCCATGGGGACCTCGAGCTGCGGCGGCTTGGCCGCGACTACGCCGCACTGTGGGGACGGAGCTTCCCCAACCTGGTCCGCCACCTGCGCGGCCGGCCGGAGCGCGCCCTGTCGCTGTGGGCCGAGGAGGTCTACCCGTTCCTCCGCGGCGACCGCCTTGCCGCACGCCTCGAACCCACCGGACGCGGTGCCGCGCACCTCACCCTCGCCGACGACCTGCCCTCCACCTACCTCGCCGGCATGGTCGAAGGCTTCCTCGGACTCGCCGGCGCCGAGTCGTCCTGCGAAGCGGGCGCCGCTGGGCGGTTCGACGTGCGCTGGAACCTTCGCGCCGAGCTGTGGCTCGCCTCCTCGGTGCGGCGCGCAGCGGCCCTCCGCATCCCCCTCCTGGCCTGCGCCTTCCTCTCCGCCCTGGTCGGCGCCTCCGCCGGCGCGGGGCTTGCCGAGGGCTCCGCACTCCTGGCGGGCTCGCTTGTGGTGGTCGGCGCGGTGGCGGCCCAGTCGGGGGCCAACGCCATCCAGGACCTGCGCAACCCGGAGCGGGAAAGCCCGCTCGATGCGGGCCGGCTGCCGCGCTCGTGGTCCTGGTTCCAGTGCCTCGGCTCCTACGCGGTGGCGGCGGCCTGCAGCGGCGCCCTCCTCGCGATGGGGCGCCCCTGGATCGTCCCCCTGGCAGCCGTCGGCCTTGCCCTCGGCGTCCTCTACGCGTTCCTTCGCGACCAGGGGTGGGGGCCCGCCATCGCCGGCCTCACCTACGGCCCGCTCATGGTGACGGGCTCCGCCTACGCCGTGGCGGGACCCGCGGCCTTCGCCCACCCC
>DATDQC010000192.1:0-3584 GCA_035292455.1 Thermoplasmatota archaeon | reverse complement strand
GGGGTGGGCGGGGTCGCCGGGGCCGTTGGCGATGAAGAGCCCGTCCGGCTTCTCCTTGAGGATGGCCTCGGCGGAGGCGTCCCACGGGAAGTGGAGGACGTTGAAGCGGCGCGCCAGGTTGCGGAGGATGTTGCGCTTGATGCCGGTGTCGAGGACCGCCACCGTCGAGGCGGCCGGGTCGGGTCGGCTGCCGTTCTGGAGGTCGCCGCGCGGGTTGCGGCCGTAGCGCCGCAGCGCCTTCACCGAGGCCTCGCCGGCGAGGTTGGCGGTCTCCACCGAGGGCATCGAGGCGACCTTGGCCTTGAGCTCGGGGAGCCGCTTCTCGTCGTCGGTGACGAAGCAGCGCAGGCACCCCTTGGTCCGCACCTTGAGGGTGAGGAGGCGGGTGTCCACGCCCGAGATCCCCGGAACCCCCTGCTCGCGGAGCCACTCATGGAGGGTCTTGGTGGAGGCGCGGTGGCTCGGCTCCCGGCACCACTCCCGCACCACCACGGCGCGCGGCCAGGCCCGGTCCGACTCCCAGTCCTCGGGGTTGACGCCGTAGTTGCCGACCATCGGGTAGGTGAACATCAGCACCTGGCCGTGGTAGGAGGGGTCGGTGATGGATTCCTGGTACCCGGTCATCCCGGTGTTGAAGACCAACTCGCCGTAGGCGGTTCCAGGAGCTCCGAAGCGCTCGCCCTCGATAACCGTCCCATCCTCCAAAACCAGCCATGCTTTTTGAGGAGGGGGCTCGCGCATCCGCTTCGGACCTGGTGCGCAAGGCAGGGTGGGGATAAAGGGTATGGTGGGGCCGGCGCTGGCGCGGTCTCCTCGGCGGTCTTCCGCGGGCCGTCTGATGCACCCCCGTCCCTCCTGGAGGGCAGATAAAGGCGGTCCGCGCCTTCGTGCCACAACCTTGAAGTCGTCCACCCGGGTTGGATGGGCATATGAATCCGGGTTGGTCGCTGAAGAGCCGCCGGGGAGCCAGCATGGGCGCGGTCGGGACGGCCTTGGTCGTCGCCCTCTCCGCCCTCGGAGGCATCGCGGTGACACTTGCCCTTGTCTCCCCTCCCGCGGAGGCGACGCACTCCCCCTGGCATGCCTACAGCCCCAGCCAGGATTTCCTCGGCACCATGAGTTTCCTCGGCCCCTACTGCGTCCCCAGCGACCCTAGTGTCTTTGGGGGAAGCGCCACTCCTGGGCCCGACGTCCAGGGGGTCGAACTCATCAACGGGGACGGTTCGCACCGCGCCGGCCTCGCGGCCAACGAGGGCTGGATTGCGGACCCCGGTGTCCGCTGGTACGAGTCGCAGAACGGTTTCGGCACGCCGTACCAGGGCCCCCCTCCGCCCGCCCACCAGGAGAAGATTGAGGGGCCCGTCACCCCCGCCTTCAACTCCGGGGCCCCACCCGACGACCCGTTCGTCCTTGGACCCCGTGGATGGGTCATCGCCCAGATGGATGTCGATGTGAACGACGTCCCGGGCAACGACCTGCGGGTCTACGAGTTCGTCGGCGACCACGGCAGCCCCAATCCGTTCACCCACGAGCGCGCCGACGGATTCTGCATCTACGGCTCGGTCGGTCCGGCCGCCCCCTTCGCCACCGGCGACTTCGGCCCCTGGGTCTACGTCGGCTCGGTCTTCCCCAACGCGGGGGACTCCATCGGATACTGGGACTTCGACATGCAGGCCACCGGCGGCTTCTTCGACAGCAAGGGGACCATCCTCAAGAACAACTTCAACTGGATCCTCATCCTGGAAGCTGCGGAGATCCGCTCCGACCTCTTCGCCAAGATCGCGGCCAACGGCGTCGAGTGCGACGGGCCCAACATGCCCATCAAGGCCTCGGCCGGCACCCCCGTGGTCTTCACCGACCTGAGCACGCCGCCCGGCGTGCCAAAGGAGTACGAGTGGTACTTCACCTACGACGACGGCTTCGGAGGGACCAAGCCGTTCAACCTGGACTTCATCACCGACAACCCGGACAGCACCGACGCCAGCCCGTCCCACACCTACGACATCAAGGGGACCTGGCGCGCCCAGGTGTACGTCCGCATCCCGGGCTCCGACAAGTACCGTGAGGACTTCTGCGTCCTTGAGATCAAGAACCGCGCCCCGCTCTGTGACTTCGCCGCGATGCCGCTCGAGAAAGGCCAGACCACGCGCTCTTTCGTTGACAACAGCTACGACACCGACTTTGGCGACCAGGTCGTGGACTGGAAGTGGGACTTCGGCGACGGCGAGACCGGCGAGGGCGACAGCCCGGTCCACCAGTACGAGACCGACGGCATGTACGAGGTCACCCTCTCCGTCACCGACATGGAGGACGGCGTGAGCAGTTGCACCCACACCATCGTGGGGCCCGCACCCATCAACCATGTCCCCATCATGCAGCGCATCCCCGACCAGTCCATCATGGCGGGACGCCTCCTGGACGCCAAGTTCCGAGTCTACGACGGGGACGGTGACGACCTTGAGTGCTACGCCATGGACCTTCCGGACGGCGCTGAGATCAGCCCCTCGTGCCGGCTCACCTGGGTCCCCCGCCTCAACCAGACCGGCGTTTGGCCGGCCCGGGTCGCCGTGACGGACGGCCACGGCATCGCGGACGACTCGTTCCTCATCTTCGTCTACCTGCCGCTGACCGATGTGGACAGCGACGGCGTCGCGGACCTCGCGGACAACTGCCCGATTCAGGCCAACAGCGACCAGGAGGACCGCGACTTCGACGGCCGTGGCAACGCGTGCGACGAGGGATCCAACGTCCCGCCGCCGGTTGACCCCTCGACGGGGGACTCCGACCACGACGGGCTCGACAACCTCGATGACAACTGTCCCCGCTACGCCAACTCCTTACAGGAGGACCGCGACGACGACGCAATCGGGGATGTCTGCGACATCGACCCCGATGACCCGCTCGCCCGCGAGCGGGTGAGCTGGGCTCCAGACAGCGACCGTGACGGCGTGCGCGACCCCGACGACAACTGCTTCGAGCTCCCCAACGAGGCCCAGACCGATCTCGACAACGACGGTGTGGGCGACATCTGCGACCGCGACATTGACGGCGACAAGGTGCTCGAACTCCCGCTGCAGGCCGACATCGACCCCGACAACTGCTCCCTGCGCTACAACCCCTACCAGGTGGACCAGGACGGCGACGGCATGGGCGACGAGTGCGACCCCTACCCGGAGTACAAGGGGGACCCGCCGCTTGAGGAGTTGTGCCGCACCTGCGGCCTCACGGCCCCGCCCGCGAAAGAGAAGTCCTTCTTCGAGCGCGTCATCCAGCCCGGCCGCACCGCCATGATCGTGGGCGCGGTGCTCCTGGTGCTGGTGGGTGCTGCCATCAGCGGCGGGATCCTGCTCTGGTCGCGGCGCCGCTGAAGCCAAGCGCCTCGGAGGCCCGGGCGGCAGGGACCACGGCGAGGGCGAACAGCAGGCCGTTGGCCGCCGCCGGGGCGACGTTGAAGGCGAGCCCCGCCACGATGCGCGCCCCCAGGAGGCCGGCGTCACGGAACTCCGGCACCAGGATGGCCGTCGCGGCGTCGGCCGAGACGCTGAAGAGGGCGGTGCCGACGACCCCGGCGCACGCGGCGTAGA
>DATDQC010000191.1:0-2369 GCA_035292455.1 Thermoplasmatota archaeon | reverse complement strand
GACGGCGCCGGCCGCCGGGACGAAGACCTCGGGCCTCGGCTTGTGGCGCAATGCGGTGGAGTTGACCGTGGGGGCCGTCGGCATCGGCTCGCCCGAATTGTCCGTAGGGGGGCGGCGCTACACCCCGTACAGCGCCGCCGGAGAGCCCCTGCCCGGTGGCCCCGTCCAGCCGTACAGCGTGAGGTACACCATGTTGCCCATTGCCGCCAGCGGCTCGCACGACATCGCCGCCTCGCCCGCCATGGTGCTTGCGCGCTACAACGCGTCGGGGTCGGGGATGTCCGTCCACCTCACCCTCGAGGAGGCGCCCGTCGCCGGCCCCTTCAAGCTTTCCGCCAACAACTCGGTATCGGCCCAGCGCTTCCCCCTGTTTGCCAACAGCTCCTATCCCAATCCCGCTGAGGGGCCCGCCGGCCCCACCCGCGTCTGGTCGCTTCGCAACTGGTTGGTGGGGCCCGACGCCACCGTGCAAGTGGATTTCCGAGATGGCCTCGTGCTCGCATACGGTCGCGATGGAAATCGGACGGCATGGCTGAGCCAAGCCGCGCCGGAGGGCGCCTCCTCGCTCGAGTACCGGCTCTCCGTCTTCGGCCCGGGCGACCCCCTCTACGGCCAGACCGAACCCGTCACCATCGAGGGACCGCTTCGCCGGGCTGGCGGATTCCTCTCCACGCTCGGCCTCAACGGCAGCCGGCAGGTCCTCACGCAGTGGGCGTTCGGGCTCTACCCCTGGGCGCGAGACTCCTCGTCGCTGCCCCCCGGCTATTTCGAGGACCCGGCGGCCATGCCGCCCGGGAGGGCGCAAGCCCATGCGTGGCTGGTCGAGCACATCGAATACGTCGTGGTCGTGAACGCGACCGACGACCCCATGCTCGCAGCCTTCCCCGAATTGGCGAAATGGGAATCCGACGAGAATTTCTCGCTGGCCTTCACGTCCGTAGCGCCGCCCGACGCGGCGGCCGAACCGCTGGTGTGGGTGTACCGCGTCAACCGCGGCGACGGTGCGCTGACCGCGGCGTGGGGCGCGTCGCTGCGGTTTGGTGCCGACCAAAGCGGCCCCGATCCGGCCGGCGGGCTCGAAGTGTGGTTTGGCAGCCAGGACCTGACCGCCGGTGCCCGTGGAATCGGGTTCCCTACGGCGCTGGTAAACGGCACCCCCTACATCGCGGCCTCCGCGTCGTTCGCCTTCGAGCCGGGCAACCGCGGCCGCACGTGCACGGCCGTGTGGACGCTCTACGAAGAAGTGGGCGGGTTGCCCGTCCCTTCCGCCCCGCTCACCGTGCGCGCGACCTACCGGCTGAACGGGTCGCT
Source organism: Thermoplasmatota archaeon (assembly GCA_035292455.1). Lineage (GTDB taxonomy): Archaea > Thermoplasmatota > E2 > JACPAO01 > JAHFTW01 > DATDQC01. The sequence continues at coordinate 1,058 of DATDQC010000191.1, read as the reverse complement.
GCTTTCCGTCAACTTCACGGCGACGCAGATCCCCACCGGGGCGCTGTGGCGGCTTGGCGCGACCACGCAGGTCAACGCGACGCGCTTCCCGGTCTATGTCAATGATACCGCGTGGACCAACGAATCATCCGACACGGCAGTGACCCCCATCGGCTCGCTGCGCAACTGGCTCGTTGCGCCGGGCGTCGCGGCGCTCCAGGTCGACTACCGCGACCCGCTGCTCCTTTACTACGAACGCGAATCAGCGGGCACCGCGTCGTTGTCCTACGAAGCGCCCGATGGCTCGCCCTGGCTTGCGTACGATATATGGGTGATTCCCGCGGCGGGCGTCCCCTATCCGTAAAGCCCCGGGGCCAGGCAGCGGTCGCAAAGGCTTTTTATTGGCCACTCGCCGATCTGGCGGTTCCTGGGGCGAAACGATGGAGTTCCGTTTCTACAACGAGAAGCTTGCCAAGAAGCCCAAGCTCTCGGTCGACGGCCTTGTCCCCACGAGCATCCATTTCTCTCACTTCAAGGGGAACAAGACGCCGCCCAAGTACAAGGCGGACACGGGGACTGAGATTGCGCTCAAGGTTGCCGCGGACTCGTCGTTCGACCGCCAACGCGTCCCGATTTGCTCCAACGACCACTATGACACCGACGGTGTGCTGGCGGTCTGGGCCATGTGCATCCCTGAGGACGCACTGCTCGAGAAGGACATGTCCATCCGCGCCGCGGAGGCGGGGGACTTCAACCACTATTCCAACGACGAGGCGTTTTGCGTGGACGCGGCGGTTGAGGGGTACCGCCACTCACTGAACTCGCCGTACCAGCCTACGATCGCGACCCTTGACCACGCCGCGGCTGACGGCTATGTGTACCAGAAGCTCTCGCACATGTTCCCCGACCTTTGGCAGGACTTGGAGCGGCACAAGTCATTGTGGGAAGGCCCCCTCAACCAGCTTCACAAGAACTTCGACGCATTCAAGGCCAAGGAATTCTCCGTCAAGGAGCTTTGGGACGACTGGCTCTCCGTCGTGGAAGGCCCCTTCTCGCCGCACCCCATGGCGGTTGACCGT
>DATDQC010000190.1:0-7432 GCA_035292455.1 Thermoplasmatota archaeon | reverse complement strand
CGTGCCGGCGCCGCAGTCGAGGTAGCAGCCGCCCGAACGGGGGACCAGGAGGCCGACGGCGTGGCGCTTCCAGCGCAGGTCCTGCCCGAGGGTGATGGCTCGGTTGCCGCGGTCGTACCGCCCGGCCAGCCGGTCGAACAGGGGCTTGGTTGCGACGCCGGCGGGCGCCTCGGGGGTCCGGAGACGCTGCACGGTGCCGTCGAACCCGGGGCGGGACTTCAGACCTCCCCCGGCAGGGTGCGCTGCCGTGCGTCGGGGAAGAGCGGCTGACCCGGCTCCCGGGTGAAGCGCTGGGCCAGCTCCGTCTCCCCCAGCGCCGCCGCGATGCGGGGCAGGGAGTCCACCGCGTTCCCCTCGAAGGGGTTGGTGACGAGGACGAAGCACTCCTTCCAGGACACCTGCTGCAGGCGCTTGCGGACCTCGAGGATGTCGTCGAGGCGGTCGGCGACGGTGACGTGGCGGCCTCGGACGTGGAGGTGCTTCCCCGTGAAGCGGACGTAGCCGACCTCCCCCGTCGCCCACGGCGGCGCGAACGCCGTGGGCCAGGTGGACCACACAAGGGGCGCCTCGTGCTCCTCCAGCATGCGTTCGAAAGCAGGGGTGAACCAGGACGTGTTGCGGACCTCGACCGCGAAGGTGCCGGCGCCGGCGAGGCCGAGGAGGGACTGCACCAAGTCCCATCCGGAGGCTGGGCCGAGCGAGGGCGGGAACTGCAGGAGGACGGGGCCGAGCCGCCCGGCGTCGCGAAGCGGGGTGAGGCCCTCCAGCCAGCGCTCGGCGACCTGGGCACCGCCAGACCCGTGCGTGGCCTCCTTGTGCATCTTGGGGAGGAAGGTGAAGCCTTTACGGGTGTTTTCGACCCACGCCGCGAGCTCGGCGGCGTCGGGGAACTTGTGGTGGAGGACAACCGCCTCGGCGCACCCGAACAGGCTGGCGTAGCACGGAAGATGCTCGGCGTGCAGGGTCCGCAGCGGGTAGAGGGCGTGGTCGAAGTGGCTGTTGGACCACGCCGCGAGGCCGAAGCGGAGGCGCACAGGACGGCAAGGCGGATCCTCCATTTCACGCTCCTCCTGGCGGGCCGTCTAAACCCTGATAAGGTGGCCCAGGTAGGCGGGTTCCCGATGCCCAAGGCGTGGAGTCCCATCGTCCCCAAGGACGGCAAGCCCATCACGATGCGGGAGGGCCAGCTCGCCGTCCCCGACCACCCCATCATCCCCTTCATCGAGGGGGACGGCACCGGGCCGGACATCTGGCGCGCCGCGTCGCGGGTGCTGGACGCCGCCGTGGAGAAGGCGTACCGCGGAAAGCGCAAGATCCACTGGATGGAGGTCCTCGCCGGCAAGAAGTCCTTCGACGCCGTGGGGGACTGGCTCCCGGAGGCCACCATGGAGGCGTGCCGCAGGTACCTCGTCTCCATCAAGGGCCCGCTCGAGACGCCGGTGGGCGGCGGCATCCGCAGCCTCAACGTGGCGCTCCGGCAGCAGATGGACCTCTACGTCTGCCTGCGGCCGGTGCGCTGGTTCAAGGGAGTCCCCAGTCCGGTGAAGGAGCCGGAGAAGGTCCACATGACCATCTTCCGCGAGAACACCGAGGACATCTACGCCGGCATCGAGTTCAAGGCCGGGACCCCCGAGGCGGCGAGGTTCAAGGATTTCCTGGTGCGGGAGATGGGCGTCAAGAAGATCCGCTTCCCCGACACCTCGGGCTTCGGCGTGAAGCCCGTCTCCGAGGAGGGCACCAAGCGCCTGGTGCGGGCCGCCCTCCAGTACGTGGTGGACCACAAGCGCAAGTCGCTCACCCTCGTCCACAAGGGCAACATCATGAAGTTCACCGAGGGGGCCTTCCGCGACTGGGGCTACGAGGTCGCCGTGAAGGAGTTCGGCGGCAAGCCCATCGGCGAAGGACCCTGGGTGGAGCTCCCGGGCGGCATCGTCGTGAAGGACATGATTGCCGACAACATGCTGCAGCAGATCCTGCTGCGGCCCGCCGAGTACGACGTCATCGCCACCCTCAACCTCAACGGCGACTACCTCTCCGACGCCCTCGCTGCGCAGGTGGGTGGCATCGGCATCGCCCCGGGCGGGAACATCAACTACCTCACTGGGCACGCCGTCTTCGAGGCGACGCACGGTACCGCCCCCAAGTACGCCGGCCAGGACAAGGTCAACCCCGGCTCGGTCATCCTGTCGGGCGTCATGATGCTCGACTACCTCGGATGGGGCGAGGCGGCCGACCTCATCGAGGCGGCGCTCGAGAAGACCATCGGCGAGAAGCGGGTCACCTACGACTTCGAGCGTCTCATGACCGGCGCCAAGCTCCTCAAGTGCTCGGAGTTCGCGGAGGCCATCGTCGGGAACATGGTGGCGCCTGCCGCGCCCTCCCCGACGATGGCGAAGGGCCGCAAGGCGGCCTGAGCATCCGTCACCACTCCGGCAACCCTATGCCAACGCCACCGCTTGGCTCCTGCGTGGCGGGCGGCACCCTCAACAGCATCCTCACGCACCACCGCCGCAACGACGCCCTGGTGGACCTCTGGAGCGTCGGGCACCTAATCCTCGGCGTCGTCTTCGGCTGGGTGATGCCCGGCTTCCTGGCACTCGCCCTTCTCGTGCTCTGGGAGCCGTTCGAGATCTTCGTGCTCCACCCCCTCATCCTCCGCCTCACCGGGAAGGTCTTCGGCTTCGAGTCGCTGCGGAACTCGCTCTCCGACATCGTCTTCGACACCGCGGGTGTCGCCCTCGGCGTGTACGGGCTCCGGGCCTGGCTCGACGCCCCGTTCTTCCTCGGTTAAGGCTCAGGCGTGCAGGAACGCCAGGCGGATGCCGAAGCCGAGCAGCAGGACCCCCGCCGCCGCCTCGACGCCGCGCCGCCACGCCGGGCGGGAGAGAAGGGGCCGCAGCCGTGCCGCCCCGAGCGCCACCGTCCCCAGCCACGCCATCCCCATCGCGGCGTGCGAGAGGCCGTAGAAGACCGCGAGGCCAAGAAACGGGGCCCCCTCGGGGATGAGCGGGGGGAGGAAGGCGAGGTAGAACAGCAGCACCTTGGGGTTGAGGAGGTTGGTGAGGAGGCCGTCGCGGAAACCGGAGCGGGGCGACCCCTCCGCCTCGAGGTCCGGCCCTTCTCCCTGCCATGCCGCCCACAGGCTGCGAAGGCCGAGATAGGCGAGGAAGCCCGCCCCGAGGAGCCGCAGCACCCCGAAGGCCCCCGGCGACTCCCGCAGGAGGAGCGACAGGCCTGCTCCGGACAGGGAGGCGTGGACGATGGTGCCAAGCGAGATGCCCGCCGCCGTCGCCACCGCCACGCGCTCCCCGCGGGTGATGGCCTGCCGAAGCGTGAGGACGGTGTCGGGTCCTGGGCTCAGGGTGAGGAGGGCGAGGAGCAGAAGCGCCTCGGGGGCGACCGGGCTCACCATGGGTCACCGCCCCCTATTCGTTGACCGCCAGCTCGCCGTCACGCGGCTCTTCGGGGCCGTCGAGATTCTTCGGGCGGACCACCGACATCGGGACCGGGGCGAGGGTGACCACGGTGCCAAGCAGGATGAGGAACAGCCCGAGACCCACACGGCGGCGGTCCACGAGAGTAATGCTCCCCGCAGCCCACAGGAAGATGCCGATGACCTTGGTGAAGAGCGTCAGGAGCTTGTAGTCGCGCTCCGACAGCACCAAGGCCATGGCTTCGGCCACGAAGGGGGCTTATTTCTCGGTTGCGGGGGGCGGGGGTGGACGGGTCCGTGCCGTCCAGGCTCCCCACCCCACCAGCCCGGTCGCCGCCACCGCCAGGAACCATCCGATGCCGGGAAGGGCGGTCTCGTGCGTCACGGCGTCGGGGTCGTCGCCGTAGGCGTAGTCCCAGCCGCCCCAGAAGGCGGGGACCGTGGCGGGCCAGAACAGCGTGGAGAGGACGGCGGCCCCGGCGAGCCCGGCAGCCACCCCGAGGTCGCGGCGCCACGACGCCGACTCGTGGAGATGGCTCGCGGCGGCGAGGCGGACAAACAGCAGAAGGACCGGCACACCTGCCAGGACCGCGGTCAGCAGGGTGGCCCAGCGGTGGACGTCCACGCTCCTCGAGAGGAGGTGGATGGCGTCCCGGCCGGTGACGCGGCCGCCCTCGTGGTCGGAGAGGACCCACCACGGCAGGAGGAGCGACGTGGCGAGGAGAAGGAAGCCGAGGAGGGCGAGGGTGCGGCTGCGGCGCAGGGCGGCCTCGCTCTCCACGGTTTCCCCACGTCGGCCTTGACCGTCAAGCTTGCCGTTCCTTCGTTCGGCGAAACGGGTGCCAACGCAGGCGACGCGCCGGGCGTATGCCTAGCCGGCAAGAGTGAACGTCGCAGCACCTCGTGCGTGGGTGGGCAAAGCATAGGAGAAGCGAGCTCCCTGCCCCTCCTTCGATTCACACCAGATTCGGCCGCCATGCGCTTCGACGATTCCCTTGCTGATGAAGAGCCCGAGTCCCGTTCCCGTGTGCTTTCCTTGCGCGGCAGTGCCAAGGCGCGTGAACGGTTGGAAGAGCCTGGCGATGTCCTCGGGCTTGATGCCGGGGCCCGTGTCGGTCACGTCGATGCGTACCTCGGAGCAAGAAGGTGAGAGGACCACGCGAATTGTTCCGTCCCGCGGCGTGAACTTGAGTGCGTTGCCGAGGAGGTTGGTCGTGACCTGTTCAAGCCGGCGTGCGTCCGCCTCGATACGGATGGCCGGAGGGATGTCTATCTCCAGGCGGATTCCCTGCTCCTCGGCCTGGAGTTTTAGGGCGTCCACGACGGCCGCGAGGCCCGCGCTGAGGTCGACCGGTGCTGGATTGATCTTCAGGGCGCCCGACTGGAGGCGGGCCGCGTCCAACAGGTCCGCGAGGAACGCCGTGATGCGCTCGACGCTCCGATCGAGAATCGCCACGGGATTGGCGACGGATTCGAGGCAATCTGCTTCCGCGGCCATCTTGATGGACTTGACGTTCAGGCGCATCGGCGTAACGATGTTGTTGAGGTCGTGCGCGACCATGTTCAGGAAATTGGTCTTGAACTCGTTCAAGTGGCTGAGGCGCTCGCTTTCGTGCCGCGCCAGCTCCAACGCGAGCCGTTCGGCCTCGCGAAGCGCGGCGTCCGCCCTCTTCTTGTCGCTGATGTCCTGGACGAATCCGTACAGCAGGCGTGCCTTGCCGGCGCCGTCGTGCACCACGTTGCCTTCTCCTCGGATGTGCAGCTCGACGCCGTCGGGCCGCGTCAGGCGGTACTCTTGCAGGAACGGCCCCGGACGGGCGAGCGCCTCTAAGATGGCTTGACCCATCCGGTCCCGGTCGCCCGGATGGACCATCGCCAGGAAATTCTCGTTGGAGTTCACGAACGAATCGGGATCCAGGCCGAACAGCAGGTACATCCCGCGCGACCAGACGGCTCGGTTGGAGGCGGTGTCCCACTCCCAGCTTCCGCGGCGCGTGACCCGCTCGGCTTCGTCGATGCGCCGGATCGATGCCGCCAAGGCGTCGCGAACCTTCTTGGGTCCTGCCACGTCCGAGCCCCCTACAGCACCCGATTCACGGGATTGGCATGCCGCTCGCCGCCAGCTGCGGTCCATGGGGTCCCGTTGCAGAATCCGGCCATGATTCGTCGCGAACACCACGTTGACCAAGTCTTAGCCTTGTTGGCTAAAACGGGCCAAACGTGGGGTACTTCGCTTTACCGCATCGCCACGGAGCCTACACCGAGACGACGGTGCACTGCGACAGCGGGATCCGATAGAACCGATGAGGAAGAGCAAGGCGTACCGCGGGGAAAAACGGTGCTCAACCAATGCGATTGCGGCGGCCCCGTCCCTGCCGAGGGGAGCTTTCCGTTCCCCCCCACCCCTGGGACTAAGAACCAGCGAAGGTTCCGGCGAAAGCACGCGACGCGAGGTGCACCATGACCCACGCCATCGAGACCGATGACCTCGGAAAGTCCTTCGGCAAGACCCGCGCCCTCGACGGCGTCAACCTGCGCATCCGGCGCGGCTCGGTCTACGGCCTCCTTGGGCCCAACGGCGCCGGCAAGACCACGACCATCCGCCTCCTCACGACGCTCATCAAGCCCGACGCCGGCACCGCGCACGTCCTCGGCCTCGACGTCGTGCGGGAAGCCGCCCTGGTCCGCCAGAAGGTCAGCCTCACCGGCCAGTACGCCTCGGTGGACGAGGACCTCAGTGGCCACGAGAACCTGGTGCTTGTCGGGCGCCTCCTCGGGATGCGCTGGGGCGAGTCGCGCGAGCGCGCCAGCGAGCTCCTTGAGGCCTTCGGCCTCTCCGAGGCGGCCAAGCGCCAGGTGCGCACCTACTCGGGCGGCATGCGGCGCCGCATCGACATCGCCGCCAGCCTGGTCGCCACCCCGGAGGTCCTGTTCCTGGACGAGCCGACCTCCGGCCTCGACCCGCGCAGCCGCAACCAGGTCTGGGACATCGTGCGGCGCATCGCCGTCCAGGGCACCACGGTGCTCCTCACGACGCAGTACCTCGAGGAGGCCGACCGCCTCGCCGAGCGCCTGGCGGTCATCGACCACGGCCGGCTCATCGCCGAGGGCACCAGCCGCGACCTCAAGGCCTCCGTGGGGGCGAACGCCCTCCACGTCCGCCTCGCCCAGGCCGACCAGCGGACGAAGGCCAGCGCCCTCGTCACCAAGCTCCTGGGGGACGGCATCCTCCCCGAGACCGACGCGAACTCGATCGCTGCGAAGGTCACCGGCCCCGAGGAGGCCTCGCGGGTCATCGCGGCGCTCGGGAAGGGCGGCATCAAGGTGCACGAGTTCTCGCTCGGGAGCCCGAGCCTCGACGACGTCTTTTTCGCCCTCACCGGCCGGCCCACCGAGGATGCGCCTTCCAGGGAGACGGTCGCCGCGCTCAAGCCCAAGCGGTCCCGAAAGGGGGGAAAAGCATGAGCAGCGACGCCCTCCCCGACGCCCGCGCCCACGGCATCCTGTCGGCGAAGGGCAGGCCGAAGCCGGCCTCCGCCCCCTCCGCCGTCCTCACCCTGGCGTGGCGCGCCATGCTGAAGATCAAGCACGTGCCGTTCCAGCTCTTCGACGTGACCATCATGCCCCTCATGTTCACGCTGCTGTTCACGTTCATGTTCGGGGGGGCGCTCGCAGGCTCGACGCGGGAGTACATCCAGTTCCTGCTCCCGGGCATCCTGGTGCAGACCATCATCTTCATCACCGTCTACACCGGCGTCGGTGTCAACACGGACATCCAGAAGGGGCTCTTCGACCGCTTCCGCAGCCTCCCCATGTGGCAACCCGCGCCCATCCTGGGTGCGCTTACCGGCGACCTCTTCCGCTACTCGGTGGCCTCTCTCGTGATCCTCACCATGGGATTCATCCTTGGTTTCCGCCCCCGGGGCGGCCCCGTCGGCGTGGGGCTCGCATTCCTCCTCGTCCTCACCTTCGCCTTTTCCGTCTCCTGGATCTGGATCA
>DATDQC010000189.1:0-2420 GCA_035292455.1 Thermoplasmatota archaeon | reverse complement strand
GGCGCGTCTTGGCAGCCTTGTCCTGCCGCAGGGCCTTGCGGACCAGGAGGGTCCCCGCGCCGGGCTTGCGGCCGGCGCGTCGCCGCCTGAACCCTGGACTCGTTTCGATGGCCGGCCCCGGAATGGGAGCGTCGTCGGCCGTCGCCTCGACCGGGGCGGGCAGCGGCGGCGGTGGGGTGGGGCGTGGCGTTGCGGGCTTGGGTTCGGGTGGCCCGAGTTCAGCCAGCTTGGGCGCCGCCGCGACTTCGGGCGCTGGCTTTTTCGAGTTGGCTTCGACGCGGGCTTCGATGGCGGACCAGGTTTGGGGTGGCGCGGCGTGGTCAAGGCCGAGTTGGGGGATGGCCTTCAGGTACCCGTGGCGGACGGTCTCCCAGTCGATGTGGTAGTAGGGGTCCATGCTGCGGCCGGGGCTGTCGCCGCGCAGGAACTGGACGTGGGCGTCCTCCATGCCCGCCCGCAGGAGGAAGGTGGTGAACCAGTGGCGGCAGGCGTGGGGCGTGAAGCGGGCCTTGAGGTCGCCTTGGGGGTTGTGCATCCCGAGGCGGCGGGCGGCGCGGCTCACGATTTGCCCCACCTTGGCTTTCGACAGTCGCCCCGTCTCCGACAGGAAGAGCGGCCCGTTGCCGTCCCCCACGCCGGCCTTGCGGATGACCAGCCACGTCTTCAGCAGGTGTTCGGTTTCGGCGTCGAAGAAGACCAGGGTGTTGGTGCGCTTGCGGAAGGGCTTGAGGGTGATGGACTGGTTCTTCCAGTCGATGTCCCCCACGTCAATCGCTACCAGTTCGCCACAGCGCACCCCCGTCTTGACCAAGACCACGAGGAGGGTCCTGTGCTGGACGTCGCTCATGCTCCGGACCAGGAGGCGCATGTGGTCCACCGAGAGGAGTTGGCGCCGGGCCAGGCGCTTCTTGCGCGCCTCCCGGAGCGGCACGGCGAGGAACCGCCGACGGAAGCTTGGGACGGGGTTGGTCGGGGTGATGGCTTCGCTGGCCAGGAAGTCGTACAGGCTGGCGAGGGCGGAGACGTGGGGTGCCAGTTGCTTGCCTTCGAGGCCGCGGGTGGCCTTGAGGTGGTCCATGTAGGACGTGAGTTGGGGCACCCCGATGGGCAGGATGCTGAGGGGCCCGAGGTACCCGACGTAGGCCCTGAGGTTGCGGTGGTACCCCTTGATGGTGGGTTCCGTCAGGTCCCGCGTTTGGGCGTCCTTGGCCCAACTGTCCAGGAAGGTCAGGTTCTCGCCGATGAACCTCGGGTCCGAGTATTGGGGCAGGAGGCGGACGGAGCTTGCCCCGTAGTGGGTCAGGTATGGGGCGGGCCAGTAGGTGTCCGGGGTGGCCCATGCGTGGGTGTCGGCGGTGTAGCGGATGCGGACCTCGGCCGTCGCGGTGTCGTACGTCTCCGGGGCTTCCTCGGTTTCGGTCGGTTTGCTGGCCTTGGCTTGCGCGGGGGATTCCTCGGGCATGGAGCCGGCAGCCCCGCGGCGGCATAAGCCCGGGACTTGTGCTTTGTGCACAACGCGGTCGGCGGCCCGGGGGGGCGGAGGGTCGGCCATCCCACAAGTATCCGGCGCTCCGGGGCCTTCCCGTTGCCCCAACCCCTCCAAAGCCCTTTATGAGGCTCCCGGGACTCCCCGCCCGCTCACCTGGAGGAGCCCCCTTCCGTGCCCGCCGCGGACTTCGAGACGACCTGCCCCAACTGCCACGCCTCCTTCGACGTCCGGGCCGACGCCCGGGAGGCGACCTGCCCGGCGTGCAAGGCCCGGGTCGCCCTGGTGGACGACGCCCCGGCGGCCCCCTCGCTGTTTGCCCGTTCAGGCCGCGTCGAGCCCCCCCGGGCCGGGAGGCCGGCCAAGGCCCCCCAGCCGAAGCCCACCCGATCCCCCAAGCCGAAGGCCGCGAAGGCGACGCCGGCGCGCTTCGCGTTCTTGCGCCGCGACCGCACCCCGGGGCCCGATGCCCCGCTCCCCGCCATCGAGCTCGAGGGCATCGGCGAGGTGGCGGCCCAGACGCTCGCCAGGGCGGGTGTGCGCTCCACCGACGACCTGGTGGCCGCCGACCTCAAGCCGCTCGCCAAGCGGACCGGGCTCAAGCCGGGCGACCTCCGCAAGTGGCAGGACATGGCGGAGCTCGTCCGGCTCCCCAAGGTGGGGCCGCAGTACGCCGAGGCGCTGGTCCGGGCCGACGTCAACTCCATCCGGGAGCTCGCCCTCCAGGAGCCCGCCGGCCTCGCCAGGCGCATCGGCAAGGTGCAGGGCGGCCTCGCCACCCGCATCCTTGGCGTCGGCATCCGCGAGCGGCGCGTCCAGGGCTGGGTCGAGGAGGCCAGAAAACTCGCCCCCGGCCCCGCCCGGGCGGGCGAGAAGGCGCTCCGCAAGGCGCAGCGCATGCCGCTCGAATCCGTGGCCGACGAGGCCCCGCCCG
>DATDQC010000188.1:0-10272 GCA_035292455.1 Thermoplasmatota archaeon | reverse complement strand
AAGGTCGCCCCCGCCGACGTCGAGGCCGCGGTGCGCAAGACGATGGACCCCCTCGAGCGGGCCAACGGGGAGCCCCCGGCCGCCGTGCACGAGGCGCTCCAGGTGGCGATGCACAACTACGCCGGCATGATCCGCTTTGAGGACGAGTTGGCCACCGTCGTGAAGGAGTTGGCCATCCTCCAGGAGCGCGCCCGCAACGTCAAGGCCCCGGGCACCACCCGGTTCAACCCCGGCTGGCACCTCGCCCTCGACCTCCACAACATGCTCATCGGCTCGGAGGCCATCGCCCGCAGCGCCAGCCTGCGGGCGGAGTCCCGTGGCGGCCACACCCGCGGCGACTTCCCGGAGACCGACAAGGGCAAGTGGTCCAAGGTGAACATCGTCTGCCGCAAGGGCCCGGACGGCCGGATGCAGGTCGAGACCGTGCCGCTCCCCGAGTGGCCGGCCGAGGTGCGCGCCACCATCGAGTCCGACGTCGAGACGATCGCCACCGCCGAGGTGAAGGCCTGATGGCCGACGACAAGCCCCTGAGCGACCCCGGAGTCGCCGCCATGCTGGAGCGCGGCCGGACCAAGATCGAGCTCGCCTCCGGCTCGACCGGCAAGACGGTGCGGCTCAAGGTCTTCCGCGGCGGTCCCGAGGGCGGGGAATGGAGGGGGTACGACGTCCCGCTCGACGACGGCATGGTCGTCCTCGACGCCGTGCACCGCGTGCAGGCGACCAAGGACCCGGAGCTGGCCTGCCGCTGGAACTGCAAGGCCGGCAAGTGCGGATCGTGCAGCGCCGAGGTGAACGGCGTGCCGCGCCTCATGTGCATGACCCGCATCAGCGACTTCCCCGAGGGCTCCACGATCCAGGTGGCGCCCATGAAGGCGTTCCCGGTCGTGAAGGACCTCGTCACCGACGTGTCGTGGAACTTCAGGCAGAACCAGCGCATCCAGCCCTTCACGCCGCGCGGGATGACGGTGCAGGAGGCGGCGCGCGGCGAGTTCAACATGCAGCAGCGCGACGTGGACCGCGTCCAGGAGTTCCGCAAGTGCATCGAGTGCTTCCTCTGCCAGGACGTCTGCCACGTCCTCCGGACCCACAAGCTGCACGACGAGTTCCAGGGCCCGCGCTTCATGGTGCGCATCGCCAGTCTCGAGATGCACCCCGCCGACGCCGCCGACCGCCTCGGCAAGACGTGGAGCGAGGGCGGCATCGGCCTCTGCAACATCACCAAGTGCTGCACCGAGGTCTGCCCGGAGCACATCACCATCACCGACAACGCCATCATCCCCCTCAAGGAGCGCGTCGTGGCCGAGCGCTTCGACCCCCTCGCCATCGTGTGGCGCAAGGTCAAGGAGAAGCTCGGGCGCACGGCCACCCTTCCGATGGCGAAGTAGGCGCAGTCGTCGCACCGGCGGCGCCCCCATCGGGGTTATGTGGGAGCGCCGAATCGCTTGGGCATGGACCTGCGCTCCCTGCCGGTTTTTCTTGCCTGCCTCCTGACCACCATCGTCTTCGCCGGATGCTCGGGGGATGGAAGCGGGGACTCCGCGGGGAGCGGTTCCTCTGAGGGCGACTGCTACGAAACCTTGAACACGGCCAACATGCCCGGTGGCTACGGTAACACCAAGGTCGCCTCCGTCGGATGCGGCGATGGATCGGGCTCTGGCACCGACGCCAAGACGGTCACCGGCTGTTCCTCAGCCTCCAACCGGGTCGCTGCCTTCACCAACGATGTCGAGGCTGGCAGCGTCCACGTAACCATCACCGACGGATCCGGCGAGGTTCTCCTTGACGAAACCCTCAGCCCCGGAGGCGAAAACGGCCAATACAGCGGCGACCTTCCGGGCGACCGCTTCACCCTCAAGGGCGTGCGTTCGGCGAGCTTCGAGGGCGGCTACACCCTCACTGTGACCTGCAACTTCCTCACCTAGACGGACGTGTCGATCGCCCGCAGCGCCAAGGAGCGTGCCGACGAGAAGGCGCGCCGCAAGGCCCTGGGCCTGCCGGTGCGAGGTGACGCCGAAGCGGGTCGGGAGAAGACCCCGTACCCGCCGCGCGGAGGGCGGAACTCCCGGGGGCGGGGCGCTGGCCGCGGCCAACGCAACCGCCAGGGCCGACGGCAGCGCGGGCCCGGCTGAACGCAATCCGAGTCTCCTTAGGCTGCCCGTTCAGCGACGCCTCCACAAAGGCCAAGTGGGGGGTGCGGTCGTGCCGTGCCCATGCGCGTCGTCGCCCTGGTTGCCCTGCTCACCTTCGCTCTCATCGCCGGCTGCTCCGACAAGGGCGGCTCGGACGACGGGACCACCACGGCCCCGACCACCACGATGGGCATCGCCCCCCAGCCCGACGAGGTCAGCCTCAGCGTCGCGGCGACCGGAGCGTTCCCCGCCAACCCCGTCTTCGATCCCGCCACCCTCCAGGTTCCGGCCGGCGCGATGGTGAACCTGACCTTCAGCAACGAGGACCTCATCCTCGTCACCAACCACAACTGGGTCATCGACGACATCAGCGGTGCCTCGACGGACTCCATCGCTCCCGGTGAGCAGACCACCATCACCTTCACCGCGCCCCTTGCGGCCGGCGACCACGCCTACTACTGCTCCATCACCGGCCACCGGGAACGCGGGATGGAAGGCACCCTCAGCGTGACGGTGGCGTAGGCCCCCGGCAGGTTTGCAAACCCCCCGAACGGCCTCCCCGGCTCACGCCGAGGGGCGGTCGCTCGCGGAACGCAACGCCTCGGCGAAGGCCCGCCACTCGCCCTCTCCATCAAGCAGGAGGGGCGCGCCCTGCCAGTCGCATTCGCCGCACACCCACTTGAGGCTCTCTCCGCCCTCCGGCCAGAGGCCGTCGCGAAGCGTGAGCATGTGGAGGTTCCGGGAGCCGCAGCGCAGGCAGGCCTGGACGTCCATGGATGATGCCCCAAGCCGGAGGAGCGCGCCTCGCCGGATGGTTCTTTCGCAGGCCAGTCCGGCCCCCCCGTCTGGGGGTCGCCGCCCGGAGAGAGGGGGCTGGGGCCCGGAAGGCAGATAGGTGCGAATCGAGGAAACAGGTTGAAGCGTTGCCCCTGGTTCGGGCAGCCATGGCCACCTTGGAGGTCGCCACACTCGGCGGCGGCTGCTTCTGGTGCATCGAGGCGGTGTTCCAGCAGTTGCAGGGCGTCACGAAGGTGGTCTCGGGCTATGCCGGCGGCGAGATGGAGGACCCCGACTACGAGACGGTCTGCGAGGGGACCACCGGCCACGCCGAGGTGGTGCAGGTGACGTTCGATTCCGCCGTCATCCCCTACCGCGACATCCTCGAGGTCTTCTTCACCGTCCACGACCCCACCACCCCCAACCGGCAGGGGGGCGACGAGGGGGAGCAGTACCGCAGCGTCATCCTCACCCACTCCAAAGGGCAGGAGGCGACCGCACGCGGACTCATCGCCGAGCTCACCCGGGACGAGGCGTTCGACGCCCCCATCGTGACGCAGGTCGAGCCGCTGGGGAAGTTCTACCCGGCGGAGGAGCACCACCAGGACTACTTCCGGCGCAACCCGGGCCAGGGCTACTGCCAGGCGGTCATCCGGCCGAAGCTGCTGAAGTTCAGGACGAAGTGGGCCCGTCGGCTGAAGGCGTGACCTTCCTTCCTGGCACAAGGCCCGGAGGTTCAGCACGTTCGGAGGCGGGCGTCCGTGCCACGCACGTCGACGCGTGCGTCCACGTTCACCTTGCCCCTCCCAAGAGAGAAGGCCCGACCGGCACATGGAGAGAACCATGCCCGGCGACTACCGCAACGACGCCGTCCACCCCACGCTGAGCCGCGCCCGCCCCCTCGCCCAGGTCACCCTGGACCGACCCGAGCCTGGCCGCGACCGCTACGGCTCCTGCGCGGTCCTCGAATCCTCGGGTGCCGGCGGGCTCACCGACTTCACCATGGGAGGCAACGTCACCGGAGAGGCGTGGTCCCTCAACCCCTATTCGGGGTGCCTGCACGCCTGCAGCTACTGCTACGTCCCCGACACCATCCATGCCGAGCGCCGGAGGTGGGGAAGCTACGTCATCGTCAAGCGCGACCTTCCCACCCGGTTGGCCCTCGCCATGGCCAAGGAGGAGAAGAGAGGGGCCAAGCGCACCGTCTACATCTCCACCGGGACCGACCCCTACCAGCCGGCGGAGGCGGAGCACCGCATCACCCGGCTCTGCCTGGAGGTGCTGGTGCGCCGAGACTGGCCGGTCGAGGTGCTGACCCGCAGCCCGCTGGTACTTCGCGACCTCGACCTCTTCCAGAAACTGAGCCAGGTCCGCGTCGGTCTCAGCATCCCGACCCTGGACGACGCCATGCGGCGCGTCCTCGAGCCCTCTGCCCCCGCCATCCCGGCCCGGCTCGAGGCGGTGCGGCGCCTCAGCGCCTCCGGCATCCCGACCTTCGCCAACTACACCCCAGCCTGCCCCCCGACGACGCACGACGCCGACGCCATCGCCACGGCGTTCCTGGACGCGGGGGTCCACTGGGCCAACACGACGCGCTGGAAGCGGCGCGCCACCACGCTGGGGCCGCTGTGGGAGCGTCTTCGGGGCACCGAATGGGAGTGGATTACCCGCTTCTTCGCCAAGAAGGAGCGCCAGCACGGATGGCAGGCGGAGCTGCGCCGCGCCTTCCGCAAGGTGGGGCTTCCGCTTGGCACCTCGTTCTTCAACCCACCCTTCGAGTGGCTGCAGCCGGGGACGACGGCGCCGGAGGACGCCGCGACGGCCGTGGAGAGGACTCCTGCGGAGAGGCTGCCGCTCGGTGAGGTGGCGGTGAGGATGCCGCTGCCGATGGCGGGATGAGCCGAGCCTTCCGGAGTCTGCGGATTCAACGCAGCGCGGCGAGGAACTCTTCGCGTGTCACGCCGGCCTTGCGGAGGATTGCCAGAAGCGTCCCCTTGCGTATCTCCGGATGGTTGGGAATGGAAGCAAATCCCAGGGGGCGCCTCCGGGAAAGGATTAGGTGGCTCCCGGTCTGGTGATGGAACTCAAAACCCAATCGGCACAGCGCCTTGACCGCGTCGCGGCCCGAAACGACCGGAAGCCGCATCAGACCACGACGACGGCGCTCTCGATGGCTTGGTCCTCGGGGATGTCCTTCCCCAGGTCCTTCATCGCCTCGATGACGCCTTGGATGGCCTCCTTGACGTTCTCAAGGGCCTCCTTCTTGGTGGCGCCCTGCGTCACGCAGCCGGGGAGGCTGGGGACTTCCACCATCCACCAGCCGTCCTCGACGGGGGTGAGGATGACGTGGCGGCGCTCGGGGGCCACGACCTCGGAGTGGGCTTGGACCATACTTGAGGGTTGCGAGGGAGAAAGTCGCTTCAGTGAAGGCGCTCAGGCCAAGGCCTGCTTCAGGTTGGCCTTCGCCTTCTCCAGACACTCCTTCACTTTCGCGGCGTCCGTGCCGCCCCCCTGCGCGAAGTCCGGCTTGCCGCCGCCGCGCCCGCCGACGATGCCGATGGTGTCGCGCAGGATGGCGCCCATGTCGGCCCTGACGTCGGAGCTGCGGGCAAAGAGGATGCGGACTCCGCCATCGGTCGAGGCAAGGAGTGCCACAGTCTTAGGTTGCGCCGCCAGTTCCTGGGCGGTCTTCTGCAGTGTGGCGGACGGAAGGACCTGGACCACGAGCTTGACGCCGTTCACGCTCTCGGCGGCTCCGGATGCCGCCTTCGACTCCAGTTCGGCGAGGCGGGACTGCAAGGTCTCGAGTTGCCTCCGCTGCTCTTTCCACTCCGCGAAGAAGCGCCGGGCGGCGTTGGGGACCTCCGCGGGCGCCACCTCGACGGCGTCGGCGGCAGCACGCAGCGTCGCCTCGGTCTCCTGCCACTTCCCGACGGCGTAGAGGCCGGCGGAGTACTCGAAGCGCTCGACGCCGTCTTGGATGCGCTCGGTGCGCCACAGCTTGATGGGGCCGACCTCTGCCGTGGTGTGGCAGTGGGTCCCGCCGCAGTACTCGACGTCGAAGGGTGCCACGTCGGCGGCGCCGGGGGCGGCTTCGATCTCGACCACGCGGACGTCGCGCCCCTTCGGGATGCCGCCCTGCAAGAGCGTGAGGCCATACTTCCGTTCCGCCTCTTCGCGCTTCCACCAGGTGCGGCTCACCGGGCGCGCTTCCATGACGGTGCGGTTGGCGAGGCGCTCGATGTCGGCGAGCTCCTTGGCGGTGGGGCGGCGGTAGTGGGTCATGTCCACGCGGGCGCAGTCGCGGTACTTCTGGGTCCCCGCCTGCCAGGAGTGGGGGCCGAGGACGCGCCGCACGGACTGGTTCATGACGTGCGTCGCGGTGTGGCTTCGGGTGTGGTCCATGCGGAGGTCCCAGTCAACTTCTCCTTGGATTTGGGCGTTGACGACCAATTCCTTCGACGACTGGACCATGGCCTTGCCTTCGGCCGGTTTCGTGGGGCGGCAGTGGTGGATTGCGTGCCCGCCATCCTTCGTCGTGTCCGTCACGCTGAACTCGGCTCCGTCGTTGAGCCGCAGGACGCCGCGGTCACCGGGCTGTCCGCCGGTCTCTGCAAAGAAGCAGGTCTTGTCGAGGACCACGAGGGTCTCCGGGGCTCCGCCTGGAGACTGGTTGGGGCCGGTCCAGAGGATCTTCGCCGAGAAGGTGCGCTTGTCCTGCTCCTTGTAGTAGAGGAGGTCGGTGGCGGGCACCGTGAGGCCGAGCCTCTTCTCCTTCGTTTTCTTCTCCTTGGAGTGGCGGGCGGCCACCACCATGTCGAAGTCGTCGGGGACCTCGACCTTGACGCCCATCTTCGCCGCCGCCTCCGCCACCGCGTTGGGGCCGAGGCCGTGGGTGTCGTAGAGGTCCACCAACTCCTCCGTGGAGAGGGCGTGCTTCTTGGCAAGCATCCGCTCGACGAGCCGGAGGCCGCGCTCGGTGGACTCCCTCGCCCGGTCTGTCTCAAGGTCGGCGATCTCCCGGGCGCGCGGGATGGCGGCCTTGAACTCGGGGAACTCCGACGTCATGAGCTCCATGTTCCACGCGAGGAGTTCGCTGAGGGAGGACGGGATGCCGAGCGTCTCCTTGAACCGCAGCGCGCGGCGGGTGACGAGACGCATGAGGTAGCCCGCCTTGACATTGGAGGGGACGATGCCGTCGCCCACCATGAAGGAGAGGCAGCGGAGGTGGTCGGCGAGGGCGTAGAGCGCCTCGACGGGGGCCATGACGCGCTCCAGCTCCGCGACGGTGGTCTTGATGCCGTGCCCCGCCAGCCGCTTCACCACTTCGCTCCGGAGGGTGTCCAGCTTCTGTCCGACGTCGAGGTTGAGGATGCCCTGGACGCGGGCGTGCTCGGCGACGATGCGGCGGGCCTCCGGGTCGTCGCCGACCTTGGCGGTGGCGAGACCCCGCAGGTGTGCCAGCGTCTCGGGGAAGACGGTGTCGTACGCCGTCGGCGTCCCCGTGCTCGCCCACGCCAGGCGCTCGAGGCCCCAACCGGTGTCGATGATGCGGAGATCCATCTTGCGGTACCTCTCCCCCTTGATGGTGAACTCGCCCGCCTCGTGCTCCTCGAGGCACATGAAGACCAGGGTGGCGACCTCGAGGCCGCCGGCGAACACCTCGACGCAGGGTCCCGCGTTCCCGCCGCCGCTCCAGGTGGACTCCTTGAACGTGATGCGGTTCCCGTCGAGGCCAAGGATCTTGGTGAGGAACTCGACGCCGTAGGCGACGCACTCCTCGGTCCAGTACTTCTCGCCCCACGCCTTGCTGTTGAAGGCGTGGTGCCCCATCATCTCGAAGCAGGAGAAGTGCCGCCCCGAGCGGCCGATGTTGGCAAGATCGTTGAGGCGGATGCAGGGCTGCGAGACGACGAGCGGGTTGGCCGGCGGGGGGACCTCCCCCGACGTGGTGTGGGGCTGGTAGTTGGCGATGGAGGCGATGTTGAGGTAGATGTCGTCGCGCCAGCGCGCGACCACCGGGTTGCGGGGGATGCGGCCGTGCCCCTTGGACTCGAAGAAGCGGAGGAACGCCTCCCGCATCTCCTGGACCTTGAGGGGCTTCTTGGTGAGGGGCTTGCCGATGAAGTCGTACTCGACGCAGGCGGAGTCGCCGCAGAGGGTCCGCGCCTTGTCCGTGGTCCAGAAAGGGTCCTTGCAGGTGGGGCAACCCTTCCTCACGTAGCCGTTGGCGTGGAAGAACTTCAGGTCCAGCATCTTGGCCAGGGTGGGGTCCATCGGGGCTGGAGGCGGCGAGGGGCCGGAGCCTCATAAGAGGTGCCAAGACCTTGCGTGATTTCAGCGGTCATCCTCGGCCACCCGCCGTCCACGCCAGGGCCTGTCCATCCATCTCTTGACGAAGGGCCGCCGTTGCCGCCTCCACCGCAATGGCTAAGCGTTTACACAATGTATACAACCCCATGGGCGTCGTGAGCTTCCGCGTCTCCGACGACGACGCCAAGGCGCTCCGCCGCGCCGGCAAGAAGCCGAGCGAGGTCGCCAAGGCGGCCGTCGAGGCGGAGGCGAGGCGGGCGAAGGTCGAGGAGCAGATGCGTTTCCTCCGTGATTTCGCCCGCCCGAGCCGCAAACCGACCTTGGAGACCATCCGAGAGATGCGGGAGAACCGCGATGCACATCGTTGACGCCAGCGCCCTCGCCAAACTCGTCGTCCAGGAGAAGGCGAGCGAGGAGGTGCTGACCTGGATGGAGCAGGCGCGCAACTCCGGGTGGCCGCTCGCCGCCCCCGACCTCATCGCCTACGAGATGGGCAACGTGCTCCGCAAGCACCGCCCCTCCGAAGAGCCCGCCCTGCTCGCGCGGACGCTGGAGACTGCGCTGGCTGGGATCGGCATGGAGCGGCCCGGCTTCGCCGCTGCCTTCCAGGCCGCCCGCGACGGCCTGACCTTCTACGATGCCGCCTATCTCGCCATGGCGGTGGAGAAGGGGGGGACCCTGGTCACCGTGGACGCCGGCTTGGCCAAGGCTGCCCGCAAGCGCGGCATCCCCGTGAAGGAGTTTTGATGGGGGAGAGCGTGGCCGGCGGCGTGGATGCGCTCCCGCACGGCCTCGACTTGCGCCTGCGGGCCCGCGCCAAACGCGCCGCCCTGTGGGTCCGCGCACAGGGCGCCGCGGGGCGCACCATCACGGTCGTCCACCACATCGACGCCGACGGGGTCTCCGCGGGGGCCATCGCCTCCACCGCGCTTGAGCGCGCTGCCGTCCCCTTCCGAACGCTGGCGGTGAAATCCATGGACCAGCTTCACCAGGACCGTGTGCGCGCCGAAGGGGGCGATGCGCTCTGGTTCTGCGACCTCGGCTCGACGGTCTACATGCAGTTCCCCAAGGCGGAGCGGCTGGTGTGCGACCACCACGAGCTGGTCCGCGACGGCTCGGAGGAGTCCTTCCCGCACGTCAACCCGCTCCTTGACGGCCTGCCCGGCGACACCGTCTCCGGCGCCGGCTGCGCCTACCTCGTCGCGGCCGCACTCGACGCTCGCAACCTCGACCTTAGCCCGATGGCGCTGGTGGGGGCCGCCGCCGACCTGCAGGAGCGCCGGGGCGGCTTCTCGGGCACCAACGCTCTCCTCGCCCAGCAAGGGCGCGCCGCCGGCCTGCTCGACACGGCGACCGACCTCGCCTTCTTCGGCCCCGAGACCCGTCCGCTTCGCAAGTTCCTCTCGCTCGGGGAGCCCAACGTGCCGACGGTGACCGGCGACTCCCGCAGCGCCGAGGCGTTCCTGGCCGCCGCGGGGGTCGAGGTCACGGCCGACGGTGAGGAGCGCGCCTGGAGCGCCCTTGACGAAGGGGAACGGCGGCGGGTGCGGAGCCTCCTCGTCGAACGGCTCCTCGACGCCGGGCTCAGGGAGCGAGTGGGCGGCCTGTGGCGCGAGGTCGTCACCCTGCGCTCGGAGACCCCAGGCTCGCCGACCCGTGAGCTCCGGGAGTTCGGCACCCTCCTCAACAGCACCGCGCGGTACGGCCGGCCCGAGATCGGCCTCGCGGTGGCGCGCGGCGACCGCGGCGACGCGTACGACGCCGCGCTCGACCTTCTCACCGGCCACCGGCGCAACCTCATGGCCTCGCTGCAGCACTTCTCCAACGCCGGCATCGAGGAGCTCACCGCCATCCAGGTCGTCCACCTCCAGGACCGTGTCATGGACACCGTGGTGGGCATCGTCTGCGGCATGGCGCTCGACGGCCTCGGCCTCGCCCGCGACAAGGCCCTCGTCGCGTTCGCCTACACCCCGGACGGCCGCACCAAGGTCTCGGCGCGTTCGCCGCACGAGCTCCAGGCGCGCGGCATCGACCTCGCCGCGGCGCTCCGGTC